>JALSJG010000026.1 GCA_026989475.1 Thermaceae bacterium
TGGTAGGCGACCCGGCGCACCGGGGAAAAGAGCGCGTCCACCGGGATCGAGTTGATCCGGTCCTTGATGTTGTGCTGCTCCGCCGGGACGTAACCCACGCCTCGGTCCACCCGGACCTCCATGACGAGCCGCGCCCCCTCGGCGAGGGTGGCGATGTGGAGGTCGCGGTTGATGATCTCGGCGTCCGAGGGCACCTCCAGGTCCCCGGCCTTGACCTCGCCCGGCCCCTCGGCGCGGAGCCTTAAGGTCACGGTCTCGACGTCGGGGTCAAGGAACTTGACCACGAGCTCCTTCAGATTGAGGACGATCTGCACCACGTCCTCGCGGATCCCCGGAAGGGTCTGGAACTCGTGGAGGGCGTCCTCGATGTAGACGCTGGTGACGGCGGTGCCGGGAATCGAGGAGAGCAGAACGCGGCGGAGCGGGTTCCCGAGGGTCACGCCGAAGCCGCGCTCGAGGGGCTCCAGCACGAACTCGCCGTAGTTCCCCTCGACCTTGGCCTCGAACTTGGGCGTGCGAATGCGGGTGGTCTCCAATGCCTCCATGCTCACCTCGAGTAGAACTCAATCACCAGCTGCTCGTTCACCGGCAGCGCCAGGTCCTCCCGGTCGGGGTAGCGGAGGAACTTGCCCGAAAGCTTCTCGGCGTCGAACTCGAGCCAGGGCACGCCCTTCCGGCCCTTGGCCAGCTCGACGTTGGCCTGAATCACCCCGAGGTTCTTCGATTTCTCGTGCACCGCTACCACGTCGCCGGGCTTCACCCGGAAACTCGGGATGTCCACCCGTCGGCCGTTCACGGTGATGTGACCGTGGCGGACGAGCTGACGGGCCTGGCGGCGGCTGGCGGCGATGCCGAGCCGGTAGACCACGTTATCCAGTCGCGACTCGAGCAGGTGGAGGAAGACGGTGCCGGTGACGCCCTTTTTCCTCGCCGCCTCCTCGAAGAGGTTCCTGAACTGCTTTTCGTTCAAGCCGTAGATGCGGCGGAGCCGCTGCTTCTCCCTGAGGCGCACGGCGTAGTCGGAGGGGCGGCGGGCCCGCTTCTGCCCGTGCTGGCCCGGTGGGTAGGGCCGGCGCTCGAGAGCGCACTTCGGCCCGTAGCAGCGCTCCCCCTTCAAGTAAAGCTTGATGCCTTCACGCCGGCACAGCCGGCAGACCGGTCCACGGTACTTACCCATGCTCCCTTACCCCCGCTTTTTCTTCTTGGGCCGGCAGCCGTTGTGCGGCACCGGCGTGTCGTCGACGATCGAACGCACCTGAAGTCCGGAGGCCTGCAGCGCCCGGATCGCCTGCTCGCGCCCGGCCCCGGTGCCCCGGACGATCACGTCCACCGAGGTCATGCCGAAGGCCTGGGCCTTCTTGGCCGCGTCCATGGCCGCGAGCTGGGCCGCGTAGGGGGTCCCCTTGCGGCTTCCCTTGTAGCCGATCACCCCGCCCGACGACCAGGTGAGGGGGTTGCCGTCGGGGTCGGTGATGGTGACGATGGTGTTGTTGTAGGTGGCGTGGATGTACGCACGCCCGTGCGCTACCTGGCGCTTCGCCTTTTTCTTGCTGGATTTGCCCTTTTTCTTGGCCATACTCTCCTCCAAGGAGTATCCGCTGGCCGAAAACTACTTCCTCGGTGCCTTTTTCTTTCCGGCGACGGTGCGACGCGGGCCTTTCCGGGTACGGGCGTTGGTCCGGGTGCGCTGGCCCCGAACGGGAAGCCCCCGGCGGTGGCGCAGCCCGCGGTAGCAGCCGATGTCCATGAGCCGCTTGATGTTGGCCTGGATCTCGGCCCGGAGCTCGCCCTCGAGCTTCCACTTGTTCTCCACGTACTCGCGGAGCTTGACCACCTCGGCCTCGGTGAGGTCCTTGACCCGGGTGTGCCAGTCGATGCCGACGGCCTCCACCGCCTCCTTGGCCCGCGCCCGGCCCACCCCGTAGATGTAGGTCAGGGCGATGCCCACGGGCTTATTCCTGGGAATCTCGACGCCTGCGATTCTCGCCATTCACCTCACCCCTGACGCTGCTTGTGCTTGGGGTTCTCGCAGATCACGTAGACCCTGCCGTGCCGGCGAACCACCTTGCACTTGTCGCACATCTTCTTGACCGATGCCCGAACCTTCATCTTCCTGCCTCACTTCCGGTACACGATGCGCCCCTGGGTCGGATCGTACGGGGAGATCTCCACCACCACCCGGTCGCCGGGAAGGATTCGGATCCAGTGCCGCCGCATCTTGCCCGAGACGTAGGCCAAGATCTCCGGACCGGAGTCGAGCTTGACCCGGAAACGGGTGCTTGGGAGCGCCTCCAAGACGACGCCCTCGGTGCGGATGGTGTCCTTTTGCTTCGCCACTAGCCTTCCTCCCCTACGCGCGTGAGTACCCGGGGGCCTTCCTCGGTGATGGCCACGGTGTGCTCGTAGTGGGCGGCGAGGTTGCCCTTGCCGGCGCTCGCCGTCCAACCATCTTGCAATACTACCACATGCGTCGGGTAAAGGGTAACCATCGGCTCGATCGCGAGCACCATGCCCGGCCGGAGCCGGGGCCCGGTGCCGGGCCGGCCGAAGTTCGGCACCTGGGGCTCCTCGTGAAACTCCCGGCCGATCCCGTGGCCGACGAACTCTCGGACCACCCAAAAGCCCGCGTCCTCGACGTGGCGCTGGATGGCGGCGGCGATGTCGCCGACCCGCTTGCCCGGAACCGCTTCCTCGAAGCCCTTCCAGAAGGCCTCCTCGGTGGTCCGGACGAGCCGCCTCGCCTCCTCGCCCACCTCGCCGACGGCGAAGGTTTTCGCCATGTCGGCGGCGAAGCCCTTGTAGAAGAGCCCGACGTCCACCGAGAGTAGGTCCCCCTCTTTGAGCGGCTTATCGGAGGGAATGCCGTGGACCACGACCTCGTTGGGGCTCGCGCAGATGGTGGCGGGAAAGCCCTGATAGCCGAGAAAGGCGGGCTTGGCCCCGCGTGCCTCGATCGCCGCTTGGGCGATCCGGTCGAGCTCGGCGGTCGTCATCCCGGGGGCGACGTGGCGCTCGAGCTCCGCCATCACCTCGGCGAGGAGCCTGCCCGCCTCGGCCATCCGAAGAAGCTCCTCGGGGCTTTTGATCTGGATCGCCACCTACGCGGCCCCCAAGACCTTCAGAATGCACTCGGTGATCGCGTCGACCGGGCCGGTCCCCTGGAGGGTGAAGAGCACCCCGCGGCGGGCGTAGTAGTCGACGAGCGGCTCGGTCTCCTTCTGGTAGACCTCGAGGCGGCGGCGGATCGTCTCCTCGTTGTCGTCGGCGCGGCCCTCCTCCTCGGCCCGCCTTAAAAGCCTTTTCACCAACTCCTCGGTGGGCACCTCGAGCAGTACGGCCGCGTCCACCTTCAGCCCGAGCTCCTCGAGCAGCCGGTCGAGGGCCTCGGCCTGGGCCCGGGTCCGGGGGAAGCCGTCGAAGATCATCCGCGGGGCGGGGAGTTTTTTGATCTCTTCTCTGATGACCTCGAGGATTAACCCGTCGGGCACCAGGTCGCCCCGCTCCATGATCGGGGCGACCTTCTTCCCGAGCTCGGTCCCCTCGCGCACGTGGGCCCGGAGGATCTCGCCGGTGGAGACCTTCTTGAGCCCAAGGCGCTCGGCGACCCTGGACGCCTGGGTACCCTTGCCCGCGCCCGGAGGACCGAGGAAGATGAGGACCTGAGGATCCCGCTCCACCTAGAACCCGCTCCTTCCCCGGATCCGGCCCTTCGAAAGGAAGCCCTGGTAGTTCCGCATCATGAGCTGGCTCTCGATCTGCCGCAGGGTGTCGAGGGCGACCCCCACCACGATCAAAAGCCCGATCCCCGAGAAGCTAAAGGCCTGCACCCCGGTGAGGTTCATGATGATCTGGGGCAGCGCGGTGACGAGGCCCAAAAAGAGCGCCCCCCAAAGGGTGATCCGGCTGATGATGTGCTCCAGGAACTTCACCGTGGGCTCGCCGGGGCGCACGCCCGGGATGAAGCCCCCGTACTCCCTGAGGTTGTCGGCGATCCTCTTGGGATCAAACTGCACCGCGGTGTAGACGTAGGTAAAGAGGATCACCAAAATCACCTCGATGATGAGGCCGCTCGGTCGAGTGGGGTTAAAGAAGTTGGCGATCGCCTGGGCAATGGGGCTTTCTTGGAAGGGGGCGGTCAGGAAGATCGGGATCTGAATGATGGCGGCGGCGAAGATGATCGGGATCACGTTGGCGGCGTTCAGCTTAATCGGCAGGTAGGTGCTCTGGCCACCATAGACCCGCCGCCCCACTACCTTGCGCGCGTATTGCACCGGGACCCGGCGCTCGGCCATGGTCACCGCCACCATCCCGGCGAAGGCGAGGACGATGAAGAGGAAGAAGAAGAGGAGCTGCAGAATCCCGATCTCGCCCGCCTGCACCAGGCCAAACATGCGCAGGATCTGGGGCAACCAGGTGGCCACGATGCCGGCGTAGATGATCAGGGAGACGCCGTTGCCGATCCCGTACTCGGTGATCCGCTCCCCCATCCAAAGGAGCAGGGCGGTACCGGCGACCTGGGTGACGACGACCAAGAAGCGAAAGCCCCAGCCGGGCTCCCACCCGGGAAGCAGGTACTTCCCGTTCTCCGCCTCCAGGAAGGCCACCGCGAGGAAGAGGGCCTGGAACGCGGCGAGTACGAGCCCCCCGATCCGGGTGTACTGCTGGATGATCCGGCGGCCCTCCTCGCCCTCGCGCTGCAGCTTCTCCAGGCTCGGGACCACGGTGACGAGGAGCTGCATAATGATCGCGGCGGTGATGTAGGGCATGATGCCGAGGGCGAAGATCGAGAACTGCTCGAAGTTGCCCCCGGAAAAGAGGTTGATGATGCTAAAAATCCCCCCCGCCTGGGTGCCTAGGAACTCCCGGATCTTATCGATGTCGACGCCCGGTTGCGGGATGAAGGTCCCGAGCCGGAAGAACGCCAGCATCACCAGCGTGAAGAAGAGGCGCTGGCGTAGCTCGGGGATGACGAAGGCGTCGCGGAAGGCCCGGAGCATCCTAGGCTCCCTTCGCGATCAGCTCGACCTTACCGCCGGCGGCCTCGATCTTGGCGATCGCCGTCTTGCTGGCAGCGTGCACCCGCACGGTATAGGCGGCGCGCACCTCGCCGGTGGCGAGCAGCTTGACCGGCAGCTTCCTCCGCACGAGCCTGGCCTCGGCGAGCGCCTCGGGGGTGATCTCCCCGCCCTCGGGGAACTTGCGGACGAGGTCCTTGAGGTTCACCACCTCGTAGACGGTGCGGGGGAGCGCCCCGGGGACCTGGCCCTGCATGCCCCGCTTCGGGAGTCGCATTAGGAGGGTGGAGCGGCCGCCCTCGTGCTTGGCCGGGTTCTTGGTGCCGCCGGAGCGGGATTTCTGCCCCTTGTGACCCCGGGTCGCGGTCTTGCCGTGGCCCGAAGAGGGCCCCCGGCCCACGCGCTTTTTCCGCCTGGTCGCGCCGGGGTTCGGGCGGAGTTCGGATAGCTTCATTCCTTCACCTCCTCGACCTTGACCAGGTGAATCACCTTTCGAATCATTCCCCGGATCGCCGGGTGATCGGGGAGCACCCGCTCGCGCTGAAGTCGGGTGAGCTTCAGCGCCCGAAGGGTCGCCTTTTGGTCCTTCGGGTAGCCGATCGGGCTTTTGACGAGCTTAACCCGAAGCTTCATTCGCTTGCCCCCTTCCTGAGGCGGCGCACCTCGTCCCAGGTGCGGAGCTGCTTCAGGGCCTCGATGGTGGCGTAGGCGACGTTGATCGGGTTCCGGCTGCCGAGCTCCTTGGTGAGGATGTTGGTGTAGCCGGCGAGCTCGAGGATGGCGCGGGG
>JALSJG010000027.1 GCA_026989475.1 Thermaceae bacterium
ACGAAGTAGTAGCCCTTTGGCAGGCGCAGGTTGGGGACGTAGAAGACCGGAAGCTCGTAGCTCTTCTTCACCAGGTCGGGGGGCGGGGGCTCGAGCATGCCGACCACCGGCCTCAGGTAGTCGGGGAGCCGGTGGAGGGGCACGAAAAGCCCCCCGATCTGGAGGGCCACCGGCTCCCCGCGGTAGAGGCGCACCAGGGGGAAGGAGTCGGGGTAAGGGCTGATGCGGGCGGTGATGTGGGTCTCGGGGACGGGAGCATCGTTGACGAAGAGCTGACCGCGCTCGATCCGCACCCGATCGCCGGGGAGGGCAACGATCCGCTTGATGAAGTAGGGCCGGAACTTGAACCCGAGCACCGGAAACGGCGCCACCGCGTTGGGTGCCCCAGGCGGCGGCTTGATGATCGCGATCTCCCCTCGCTTCCACGTGTCGAGCCCGAGCCGGACGAGCCACATCCGGTACTTGGGCACGAAAACCCGCTCGCCGTTTTGCAACGTGGGATACATGCTGTTTCCTACCACTTGGACGGTGGTGAAAAGGTAGGTGGTCACGATCAGGGCGATAAGCAGGGCCTCGCCCACCTGTCGAAACCACTCGTGCCATAGGTAGCGTAGAAACGCGCGCGTCACGCCGCCAGTCTAAGCCATGCCCGGCGTATAGTTGGAGCGTGGCCATCGTCGGAGCGCTCCTCAAAGGCCGCTACCGGGTGGTGCGGCCCATCGCCCGGGGGGCGGTGGCCACCGTTTACCTCGCCTTCGACCGATTCGGAACCCCCTATGCCCTCAAGGTCTTCCCCAAGGGGTTCGACGCCCGCGCCGACCGCGAGTGGCGGGTGGGGCGCGCGCTTTCGCACCCGAACGTGAACCCGGTGCTCGAGCGCATGGGGGTCGCCGGCCATCCCGCGGTCCTCCTCGCCTACGCCCCCGGGGAACGGCTCTCGGACTGGCGGAGTGCCTACCCTAAGGCCCCCTTCCTCCCGGTCTTCCGCCAGCTCCTTGCTGCCCTCGCCCACCTCCACGGCCAGGGACTCGTGCATCGCGACGTCAAGCCCGAGAACCTGGTGATCAACAATAGCGGCGCCGCCCGCCTCATCGACTTCGACCTAAGCGGGTCCCGGGACGAACGCATCGTCCGGCTCAGACTCGGTACCCTCGCCTACCTCTCGCCGGAAGAGACCTACGGCCACGCTCCCAGTCCGGCCTCGGACGTCTACGCGGCCGGGATCGTCCTCTACTGGGGGCTCTTTGGCGAACTCCCCTTCGTCGGCCCACCCCGGGAGGTGCTCAAGGCTCACCGCGAGGCGCCTTTGCCCCGGCCCCCCGCCCTCGACCCCGAGGACGCGCTTTGGACCTACCTCGAGCGCATGCTCGCCAAGCGCCCGGAGGACCGTTTCCCCGACGCCGGCGCGGCCCTTAAGGCGCTGCCCGCGGAACCGGAGGCAGAAAGCGGCGCCTAGGCAGCTAGCCCCGCTGCTCGATGGGAAGGTAGGGCTTATCGAGCTCGCCGGTGTACCTGGCCCGCGGGCGGATGAGGCGGTTATCCTTCTCGGTGTACTCGAGGATGTGCCCCACCCAGCCGGCGATGCGGGCCACCGCGAAGACCGGGGTGAAGAACTCCACCGGGATCCCGAGGTCGGAGTAGACGACGCCGGAGTAGAAGTCGACGTTGGGGTAGATCCCCTTCGGGGCCAGGTACTTCTCGGCCTCCTTCTCGATCGCCACCAGGATCTCGTACTCCCGGGTGCGGCCGTGGGCCCTGGCCACTTCCTCGGCGTAGCGCTTCAGGATCCGGGCGCGGGGGTCGTAGGCCTTGTAGACCCGGTGCCCCATGCCCATGATGCGCTCCTTCTTCTCGAGCTTCTCCTTAAACCACCCGGGCACCTGGGAGGCGTCGCCGATGCCCTGGATCATCTTGAGCACCTGCTCGTTGGCGCCGCCGTGCCGCGGGCCCTTAAGCGCCCCGATCGCGCCCACGATCGAGGAGTAGAGGTCACTGGCGGTGGCGTGGATCACCAGCGCGGTGAAGGTGGAGGCGTTCATGCCGTGGTCGGCGTGCAGGATCAGGGCCACGTCGAGGAGCTTTTCCTGCTCCCTCGAGGGCACCTCGCCGTTTAGCATGTAGTAGAAGTTCGCGGCGTGGGAGAGGTCGTCCCGGGGCTCGATCGGTAGCCGGCCCTCGCGCAGGCGCTTTAAAGCCGCCACCACGGTGGGGAACTTGGCGATGAGCGAGATCCCGGTCTCCCGGAGGTTTTCGAAGCTGGTGTCCTCCTCCTTGGGGTCAAAGAGGCCGAGCTCGCTGATCGCGGTGCGCAGGGCCGCCATCGGGTGGGCGCTTCGGGGATAGTCGGCGAAGGAGGCGATCTTTTCCACCCGCACCGCCCGGTTCGATTTAAGCTTTTCTTCGAAATCCAAAAGCTCTTCCTTGGTGGGGAGTTTGCGGTAAAGCAGAAGGTAGGCGACTTCCTCGTAGGTGGACTTCTCGGTGAGCTCCTCGATGGGGATTCCTAGGTAGTAGAGCTTGCCCTCCGCGCCATTGATGAACGAAAGTTCGCTCTCGGTAAAGACCACGCCCTCTAGGCCGCGCTTGATCTCCACTTCGGTCATTCCTTTAACCCCCTTCCACAACCCCGAAAAAGATTCTACGCCCCGGGTCCCGGGCATTCGTCCTCGTAGGCTTCCTCGCGCAGCGAGGTGATCACGGGTTGTTCTCCACATACCGGGCAATGGGGATCGCGGGGAAAGCGAAAAACGCGAAACCCGGCCTCCAAAGCGTCATAGAAAAGGAGGCGTCCGGAAAGCGGCTCCCCGACACCCAGTAGCACCTTGATCGCCTCCGCCGCCATGAGCGACCCCATCACCCCCGGAAGCACCCCGAAGACCCCGGCCTCGCTGCAGGCCGGCTGGCGGGGCGGGGGCTTTTTGAAAAGGCAGCGGTAGCAGGGCCCCCCCTGGTAGTGGAAGACCGAGGCCTGCCCCTCGAAGCGGTAGATCGCCCCGTAGACGAGCGGGCGGTCGAAGAGTACCGCGGCGTCGTTGGCCAGGTAGCGGGTGGGGAAGTTGTCGGAGGCGTCCACCAGGAGGTCGTATTCGGGAACGAGACGCTCGGCGAGCTCCACGCCAAAGCGCTCGGTATAGGCGACCGCCTCGATGTGGGGGTTCAGGGCAAGCAGCCGTTCCCGGGCCACCTCCGCCTTGGGTCTTCCGACGTCGGCCTCGGCGTAGAGGATCTGGCGGTTCAGGTTCGAGGGGTCCACCCGATCGTGCTCGACGATCCCGATCCGCCCCACCCCGGCAGCGGCCAGGTAGTAGAGCACAGGAGCGCCCAGGCCTCCGGCGCCGATCACCAGGACCCGAGCTTTTTTGAGCTTTTCCTGGCCTTCCTCCCCCACCCCGGGGAGCACCAGATGCCGGGCGTAGCGGGCGATCTCCTCTCGGCTAAAGGGCACGGTCCACCACCTCGATCAAGACCTCCTTCCCCGAGGGTAGCAGGTAGGCCCGGGCGCGATCCTCGGCCAGGCCGAAGATCACGTAGGGAAGGGGCCAGTAGGCCTCCGCGCGGTCGCGCGCGCTGGGACGGGCGAGGCCGAAAGGGTGGGAGTGATAGAAGGCGAGCACCACCTCCCCCGCCGCCTCCGCCTCGCGCAAGAGCCGGAGCAAGGCGGCCGGGTCCGCCCGGTAGGCGACGCGCGGGTCCCCGGCCACGTTGGGAAGGGGGACCGCTCGACGGGCGCATTGCCTGCCCACGAAGGCTCCTACCGCCTCCCGGGGACGCTCCCGCCTCACGTGTTCCCAGGCCGCGTCCCAGGCGGCTTTTCCTACGCAAAGGGTGCCACCGGCCACCGGGTATACTCTACGCAAAAGGAGGCGACAACATGATTCGCACGGTCGCGCTCGTCGGGCACAGCCAAAGCGGAAAGACCACCTTAGGCGAGGCGATGCTCTACCTTACCGGAGGCAAGGACCGGATGGGAACGGTGGAGGAGGGCACCACCACCTCGGACTACACCCCCGAGGAAAAGGCCCACCACTTCTCGATCCGAACCGCGGTTTTGCCCCTCGACTACAAGGAGCACAAGATCTTTGTTCTCGACACCCCGGGCTACGCAGACTTCGTCACCGCGATCCGCGGAGCCTTGACCGCCGCCGACGGGGCGCTGGTCACGGTAAGCGCCCCAGACGGCGTGCAGATCGGCACCGAACGGGCGTGGACGGTGGCCGAGCGGCTCGCGCTCCCCCGCATGGTGGTGGTGACCAAGCTCGACAAGGGCGGGGACTTCTTCGCTCTCCTCGAGGACCTTCGGCAAACCCTCGGGCACATCCTCCCGGTTCACCTGCCCTGGTACGAGGGCAAGAACTGGGTGGGGCTTTTGGACGTGCTCCATAACCGTGCCTACCGCTACGGCGAGGGCGGGAAGTACGAAACCACGGAGATCCCCGAGGGCGAGCGGGAAGTAGTGGAGAGGTTCCAAAAGGAGGTGCTCGAGTCCATTGTCGAGACCGACGAAAGCCTGCTCGAGGCCTACCTCGAAGGAGGCGAGGTTTCGCCCGACGCCCTGGCCCGCGCCTTCCACGAGGCGGTGCGAAAAGGGCAGCTCTACCCGGTGGCGATCGCCTCGGGCAAGACGCTGATCGGGGTGGAGCCACTGCTCGACCTGGTACTCGAGGCCATCCCCTCCCCTGCCGAGCGTTTCGGCGAGGGGCCGCCGCTCGCCAAGGTCTTCAAGGTCCAGGTCGAGCCCTTCGTGGGGCAAGTCGCCTACATTCGCCTCTACCGCGGCGAGCTCAAACCCGGGGACACGCTTGAAAGCGAGGCCGGCCCGGTGCGCTTCGCCCACCTCTACGTCCCCAAGGGCGCCGAGCTCATCGAGGTGGACCGGGCCGAAGCCGGCTATATCCTGGCCCTACCCAAGGCGGACGACCTCCACCGAGGCATGGCCCTTTGGAAGGAAAAGAAGGAGGAGGTCCCCACCACCCGCCCGCCCGAGCCCACCACCTTCGTCGCCCTGGTCCCGGCCGAGAAGACCGACGAGGCCAAGCTCGGCGAAGCGCTGAGGAAGCTCGTCGAGGAGGACCCGATCCTCCGCTTCAAGTACGACGAGGAGACCGGCGAGATGCAGCTATGGGGCATGGGCGACATGCACCTTGAGTGGGCCAAGGAACGCCTTTCCGACTACGGGGTCGAGGTTGAGCTCAAGCGCCCCAAGATTCCCTACCGCGAGACCATCCGCAAAAGGGCCGAGGCGCAGGGCAAGTACAAAAAGCAAACCGGCGGCCGCGGCCAGTACGGCGACGTCTGGCTGCGGCTCGAGCCCAGCCCGGAGTACGCGTTCGTCTGGGAGATCAAGGGCGGGGTCATCCCCACCAAGTACAAAGAGGCGGTGGAGAAGGGCATTAAGGAGGCGGCCCGATCCGGCGTGCTCGCCGGCTACCCGGTGATGGGGTTCAAGGCCACCGTCTTTGACGGCAGCCACCACGAGGTGGACTCCTCCGACCTCGCCTTCCAGGTGGCGGCCTCGATGGCTTTCAAGAACACCATGGAAAAGGCCGCCCCCTACCTGCTCGAGCCCGTCTACAAGCTCAAGGTCTTCGTACCCCAGGAGAAGGTCGGCGACGTGATCTCAGACCTCCAAGGCCGGCGGGGCCGGATCCTCGGCATGGACTCCGAAGGCACGCTCGCGGTGGTGCAGGCGGAGGCGCCGCTCGCCGAGATCTTGGACTACAGCCGGGCGCTGCGCAGCCTGACCGGCGGCCAGGGGGCTTACAGCCTGGAGTTTTCCCACTACGCCGAGG
>JALSJG010000028.1 GCA_026989475.1 Thermaceae bacterium
CTAGCCCAGGGCGACGTCGAGGAACATCATCACCGCGAACCCGAGCATCACCCCCAGGGTGGCTACGTCGCCGTTCCCCGAGGACTGGCCCTCGGGAATCAGTTCCTCGACCACCACGTAGATCATCGCCCCGGCGGCGAAGGCGAGGGCGTAGGGCAAAAACCCCTGGATGAGGAGGACCCCGGCGGCCCCCATCACCGCCGCCACCGGCTCCACCACCCCCGAGAGCTGGCCGAAGAAGAAGGCTTTGCCTGGTGAGAGCCCCTCGCGCCTCAGGGGTACGCTCACCGCGGTACCCTCTGGAAAGTTTTGCAGTCCAATACCGATCGCCAGCGCCAACGCTCCGGCGAAGAGCGTCGCCGCTTCCGGACCGCCTACGAGGTGGGCGGCGCCAAAGGCGACGCCCACCGCCAGCCCCTCGGGCACGTTGTGGAGGGTGACGGCAATGATCAAGAGGGTGGTCCGTCTCCAGGAGGTGGAAAGCCCCTCAGCCGCTTCGATGGGAGCGAAAAGGTGCAGATGGGGCAGGTAGCGATCGATGAGGCGAAGAAGCCCCCCTCCTAGCAGAAAGCCTGCAACGACCGGTAACCAGGGCGGGGTCCCGCGGGCCTCAGCGAGCTCGATCGCCGGGAGGAGCAGTGAGAAGAAGCTGGCGGCGACCATCACCCCAGCGGCAAAGCCCAGGGCCGCGTCCAAAAACGCCCGGGGCGGCTCCTTGGCGAGAAAGACCGCCGCCGCCCCCAGCGCGGTCATGCCCCAGGTGAAGAAGCCGGCAAGGAGCGCCTGGAGCACAGGGTGGAGTGCACTGAAAGCTTCCATGGCTAGATCCCGAGCACGGCGAAGGCTAGGAGCAACAGGTTAAACCCTACGATCCCTCTTACCGAGACCAGGAAGACAGGGCCGAAGTAAAACCAAAAAGGCTTCCGTCTGGGAAGGGCGGGCGTCGTCATCGGGAAGTCACCTCCAGCACCTCGGCGAGCTCCGCGGGTAACAGCAGCCGTCCGGCTTCCCCGCCGATGCGGACGCCGAGGGGGGTGCGCTCCAGCACCTTCACCGGTTTTCCCGGGGTCAGGGCGAGGCGTTCAAAAACCCGGAGGGCATCGGCGTCCTGGGCGTGCACCCGTTGCACCCGATACTCCCCGGGTTCGGTTTCGGTAAGGCGCGGCCCCCGAGCGTGAGGGAGGGTGAGCTCGGGGGTGGGGATGGGGTCGCCGTGGGGATCGCGCTCGGGGTGGCCGAGGAGCTCGGAGATCCTCTCCTCGAACTCTTCAGAGATATGGTGCTCGAGCCGGTCGGCCTCCTCGTGGACCCGCTCCCAGGAAAAGCCGAGGGCCTTGGCCAGGAAGGCCTCGAGCAAGCGGTGGTGGCGCACCACCTCGAGCGCCACCCGGAGCCCGGCAGGGGTGAGGCGCACCCCGCGGTAGGGGGCGTACTCGACGAGCCCTAGCGCGGCGAGTTTTTTGAGCATCCCAGTCACCGAGGCCGGGCGCACCCTCATGCGCTCGGCCAGGGCCAGGGGGGTGACCGTGCCCCCCTCGCCCAGCTGGTAGATCGCCTTCAGGTAGTCTTCCTGAGCCTCAGAGAGCAGTGGTTTCGTCGCATCTAAGTTCATCGCCAATAATTATTTAGGCTCACCTAAATTCCGTCAAGGGCGTCGTTGTATTCTGAAGGTGCGGATGGCGATGGAGGAAAAGCTCAAAGCCCTGGAAGCCGAACACGCCCGCCTAGAGGCCGAACTCGCCCGCCCCGAGGTGGTGGCCGATCCTCAGCTTTTCCAGAAAAAGAGCCGGCGCTACGCCGAGCTTTCCGAGATCGTCGAAGCTTTCAGGGATTATCGCCGGGTCGAGGAGGAACTCGAGGGCGCCCGGGAGATGCTCAAGGATCCCGAGCTCAAAGCGCTCGCCGAGGCCGAGGTCGAGGCGCTTTCGTCCCGGCGGGCGGAGCTTGAGGACCGCCTCCGCAGGCTGCTCCTCCCCAAGGACCCCGCCGACGAGAAGAACGCGATCGTCGAGATCCGGGCCGGGACCGGTGGGGAGGAGGCGGCGCTTTTCGCCCGCGACCTCTTCGAGATGTACCGCCGCTACGCCGAGCGGATCGGCTACAAGCTTGAGATCCTGGACGCCCACCCCACCGACCTCGGGGGGTTTTCCAAGATCGTCTTCCGCCTCGAGGGACCCGGGGCCTACGGGCGCTTTAAGTTCGAGTCCGGCGTCCACCGGGTACAGCGGGTGCCGGCCACTGAGACCCAGGGGCGGATCCACACCTCGACGGCTACGGTAGCGGTGCTCCCCGAGGCCGAGGAGACCGACCTCGAGCTCAAGCCCGAGGAGATCCGGATCGACGTGATGCGGGCCTCGGGTCCGGGAGGGCAGGGCGTGAACACCACCGACAGCGCGGTCCGCGTCGTGCACCTGCCCACCGGGATCATCGTCACCAGCCAGGAGTCCAGGAGCCAGATCAAAAACCGCGAGCGGGCGCTGATGATCCTAAGGAGCCGCCTGCTCGAGATGAAGCGGGCCGAGGAGCAGAAAAAGCTCCGCGAGACCCGGCTCGCCCAGATCGGGACCGGCGAGCGGAGCGAGAAGATCCGCACCTACAACTTCCCCCAATCCCGGGTCACCGACCACCGGATCCAATACACCACCAAGAACTTAGAGGGCGTGCTCGCGGGGGAGCTCGACGAGCTCCACGAGGCCCTCTTACGGGCGGAGCAGGAGCGGATGCTGGCGGCGATGGCGGATGGCTGAGCTGAGGCGCGAGATCCTGGTGGCGGCCGGGGTGCTCCTCGACCGGAGCGGGCGGGTCTTGCTCGTCGCCAACGACTGGGGGCGCCGGGGCCGGATCCGCTACACCCTCCCCGGAGGCATGGTCGAGCCCGGGGAGACCGCCGCCGAGGCGGTGGTCCGCGAGGTGCGGGAGGAGACCGGCCTCAGCGTGGTGGGGATCGAGCACCTCGCCTACGTCGTCCAGGTCGAGGACCCAAGGCGACGGGAACGCACCCTGGCGATGGCCTTCCGGGTGCGCTGGGAGGGGCTTTTGAACCCCCACGACCCCGACGGGCACATCGTCGAGGCCCGCTTTTTCGATCAGGAGGCCCTCCGGGAGCGGCTCGGTAGTCACCTGCCCCTGCTCGAGCCCCTGCTTTACTACCTCGAGACCGGCGAGCCCGGCCACTACCACGCCTACCGCAGCTGGTCCGAGCCGGGGAGGCGGTACTAATGGCACTTCCCGAGGACCTCGACCGCGCCTACGCGGAAGCCCTCGCGCGGGGCGCGCCCGAGGCCGGCAGGCTCGGGCGCCTCCTCGAGTTCCGGCGGGCGCTCTTTCGCCGCGACCTGGAGGAGGCAAAAAGGCTCCTTCCCCCGGATGAGGAGGAGCTTACCCGCTTTCTCCAGGACCTCGAGGCAGGGAAGATCGAGCCCTGGCTCGAGGCCGGGCCCGGCTTCGTCCGGGCCGAGGCCTGGGTGCGGAAAGGGGCCGCCCTCGCCGAGGCGGGAAAGCTCGAGGCCGCGCGGGAGGCCTTCGAGCGGGCCCGGGCGCTCTTCCCCAAGCACCCCCGGGTCTACGTCAACCTCGGAAACCTCGCGCTGGAGGAAGGGCGGGTCGAGGAGGCGATCGCGATTTACGAGGAAGCTTTGAAGCTCGATCCCGAGCTCGCCGACGCCCACCACAACCTGGCCGCCGCCTACAAGAAAAAGGGCGATCTCGACCGCATGGTCCGCCACCTCAAGCGCGCCCAGCGCCTCCGCCTCTACCCGCCCCGGGAGAGCCTGGGGCGGCGGGGAGGGGTGCCCCCGATCTATGCCCGGTTTTGGTTTTGGTTCTTGCTCGCCGCCCTCGCCTACATCCTCCTCTCGGGGCGGGGTTAGGGGTATGTTGGGGTGGTGTGGCAGGTAAGGGTTCCCGCCAGCGTGGCCAACCTCGGCAGCGGCTACGACGCGCTGGGTCTCGCGCTCTCGCTCTTTATCGAGGTCGAGGGCGGGCCCGCCGAGGAAGACGGCCTGGTCTACGAGGGTGAGGGGGAGCTCGCCCTCTCGCACCCCGGGGAGAGCCTCCTGCACCGCGCCTGGCAGGCGGCCTGGGCGCGGCTCGGAGAGGCCGGACCGCCGCTTTTCATCCGAGTGCAAAACCCCATCCCGCTGGCCCGGGGGCTCGGCTCCTCGGCGGCGGCGGCGGTGGCCGGGGCGGCGCTCGCCGACCTCGCGAGCGGCGGGCGGCTCGGGCGGGACGGGGTTTTCGCCGTGGCGGCGGAGCTCGAGGGCCACCCCGACAACGCCGGGGCCTCCGCCTACGGCGGCTTCGTGATCGGCTACGGCCCTCCCTGGCGGGCGCTTCGCCTCGAGTTCCCAGAGGAGCTTTTGTTGGCGGTAGCGGTCCCTCCCTTCGAGGTGCCCACCGAGCGGGCGCGGGCGGCGCTGCCTGATCGGGTATCCCGGTCCGACGCGGTATTTAACCTCGCCCGCGCGGCGCTCTGGCCGGCGGCGCTCCTCACCGGGCGCTACAACCTCCTCGCCGAGGCCGCCGCCGACCGGCTGCACCAGGACGCGCGGCTATCCCTCATGCCCAGGGCAAGGGAGGCGCTTAGGGCAGCGAGCGAGGCGGGAGCGCTCGCCGCCTTCGTGGCCGGCGCGGGGCCGGCGGTAGCGGCGGTGGTAGAGCGGGAAAGGGCGGATCGGGTCGCCGGCGCGCTTTGGGATTACGCTAAGGGGGGGCAGGTGATGGTATTGGAGGCCGCGGGAGGGTACACGTGGAAGGAGATCTGAGCAGCGTACCCCTTTCGGAAGCGCTCTTGCTCTTGCATTCCGGAAAGAAGAGCGGACAGCTCTCGGTCGAGGCCGAGGTTCCCTTGGTGCTTCGCTTTCACGACGGCGAGGTGATCGGCGGCGGCATCTACGACTGGACCGGTTTCGAGGCGATCACCGCCTTCGACCTTCAGGGCCGGGAAGGGACCTTCCGTTTCCGACCCGAGGCGGTGGTGGGCGAGCCCGAGCCGCTCATGCCCTTCGACACCCTGGTGACCGAGTGGGCCCGGCTCACCGACGAGTGGCGCCGCTTCCTCGCCGAGGTGGGGCCGCCGAGCCGGGTCTACGAGGCACCCCGGGGCCGGGGGGTCTACCAGGTCTTCGCCGAACCCCTCTCCGTCCGCGGTGCCGCGCGGCGCTGGGGGGTGCCCCTCATCATCGCCATGGAGCGGGTCTGGCACGGCCTCAGAGAGGGCGAGCTGGTGGGGCTTGCCCAGTACCGCTGGTACCCCATGCGGATCCGTCACCCCATGGCCTGGGAACCCCAGGGCCATCCTTTCCCGGACGTCGTGCGCCGGCTTACCGGAGAGCAGACCCTGGGCGAACTCATTCGCGGGGGACTCGCGGAGGAACGGGTACGGGAGTTCCTGATCGAGGAATTGCGCACCCGGCGGATGCGGCCGAAGGGGCGGGGGGCGCTTTTGCGCGACCTGACCTGGGAAAAGCAATACGGCTTGCGAATTTAATCGAGTATAATTTCCCCGTGGCGGGACTCCGGGAGCGGCAGAAACAGCGACGCAAGGAGCGCATCTACCGCACCGCGCTCGAGCTCTTCCGCGACTACGGCTTCGACCGCACCACCGCCGAGGATATCGCCAAGCATAGCCACGTCTCCCGGGGAACCTTCTTCAACTACTACCCCTACAAGGAGGCGGTCTTGCTCGAGTTCGGGGCCGAGCTCCTGGACGAGGCCTGG
>JALSJG010000029.1 GCA_026989475.1 Thermaceae bacterium
TTCCAAAAACCCCATCGCCAGGTAGAGGAAAAAGAGCACCGGCGCGAAGGAGAGCACCGTCCCCACCCCGGCGATCAGGGCTCCGGAGACGAAGGAAGCAAGAAGCGGGGGCAGGCCGAGCCCCCAGTTCCAGCCCGAGAGCACTTCCTGTACCCGGCCGATGAACTCCACCCAGGGCCCGGAAAAAAGGAAGGTGAAGCGGAAGACGAAGAGCATTCCGAGGAGAAAGAGGGCCGGGCCCAGGACGGGGTGGAGGACGAAGCGGTCGATCCGGTCGGTGAGGGTGGGCCGGGGGTTGTGGCCTTTGAGGGCCCGTTTGAAGAGGTCCCGGGCGCGGGCGAAGCGGGCGCCGGTGAGCTCGAGGAAGGGGTCGATCCCGAGCTCGGCGAGCTCGGCCCGGGCGGCCTCGGCCGCGCGCCTTGCCGCCTGGGGAGCGGGGACCCTTTCCCCCGCGAGCAAAAGCGCGGCCCGCGCCCGGCGGGCGGGGTCCTCGAGCTCGGCCTCGATCGCTTCCAGGGCCCGCTCGATCGCGGGCGGGTAGGTAAGCGCGGGCCTGGGCAGGGACGCCCGGCCGAGCGCGGCCTTGAGTTCGGCCACCCCCTCGCCGCGGCTCGCCACCACCGGGACCACCGGGACCCCGAGCTCGGCCTCAAGCGCCTTGGGGCAGAGCACGTACCCCTTGGCCCGGGCCTCGTCCATCAGGTTGAGGGCCACCACCATGGGGAGCCCGAGCTCGGTGGCCTCGAGCAAAAGGGGTAGGCTCCGCTCGAGGTTCCCCGCGTCCAGAACCACCAGCAAAACGTCCGGCGGGTCCTCGAGAAGCGCCCGGGTGGCGATCGCCTCTTCCGGGGTGGAAGGGAGCAGGCTGTAGGCGCCGGGGAGGTCGATATAGACCCGTTCCCCCTCGGGGGTGCGCTCCCGCGCCTCGAGCCTTTCCACCGTGGTGCCCGGCCAGTTCCCCACCTGGAGGTGGCTGCCGGCGAGGGCGTTGATCAGGGTGGTCTTGCCGGTGTTGGGGTTTCCGAGGAGGGCGATCCTGCGCGTCCTGGGGGGCTCTTTAACCGGGTGGCCCTGGCAGCGGGGGCAGCTCATCCCTCGTCCTCGAGCACCACGTCCCGGGCTTCCCGCCGCCTCAAGGCCACGAGGCTCTCGCCCACCCGGACCTCGAGGGGGTCGCCTAGAGGCGCCCGGCGCAGGAGGCGCACCCGGGCCCCGGGACGGATTCCGAGGGCGAAGAGGCGGCGGAGGAGCCTTACGGGGGCCTGGACCGCCCGCACGCGCGCCTCCTCGCCGGGGGTGAGCTCGTCGAGCCTCCGCATCGCCTCGGATTCTAGGCGGCGCGCGCGAATCCCGTCAATACCGCTCGGAAAATATGTATTTTGGGAATGAGAATGACTCGTGGAAAAAGGGGCGCCCCATGGCGCCCCCGGGAAGGAGCCTTCCCGGCTAGAAGGCGTAGCGGAGCTCGGCGCCGAGCTCGCCGTTATCCCGCCAGAGGCCGAACTCGCTCGCGGGGCCGCCGTAAAAGACCGAGGCCTGGAAAAGGGCCTCGAGGCCGTCCGCGAGCCGGTAGCGCACCCGAGGGAGGATGGCCCCCGAGCCGTCGGTGAGGTTTTGCACCCAGGCGCCCTCAAGGGTGAGGGCCTCGTCGGCCTCGTAGCGGGCGGAGAGGGCGAGGTGGTGGGTCCAGCCGGGGATCGGGCTTTGCCGGGCGCGGTAGAGGGCGAGGACGGTGGGGCCTTCGGGGAAGGTGTGCTCGAGCTCAAGGACCCCTTCCAGGTAGCCGTCCTGAACGAAGGGATCGGTCCCCGCGGGGTCCTGGGTCCGGCCGTAGGCGGCCTCGGCCCGGGCCACGAAGCCGCCCTCCACCCCGGGCACCGAGAAGGCGAGGGCGAAATCCCCGCCCGCGAGGAGGAGCCGGTCGTAGCCGAGCACTGCGATGCAAGGCCCGGCGTTCGGGTCGGGGCAGGGTTGGCTCGGATCGGTGGCGCTGAGCAGAGCCTTGAGGCCGGGGAAGGGGGTGTAGGTGTAGAGCAGGGTGGCGCCGAGATCGAGCCCGTCCAGGACCTCGAGGCTGGTACCCGCCCGGATTCCAAAGACGCCGTTTTCTAGGGTGGCCGCGGGGGCGTGGGTCTCTACCTTGACCACGCCCGGGGGAAGCGGAAGCGGCCGCGCCCAGGGGCCCGTGGGCGGGGTGGAGGGGACGAAGCGGGGAGCGTAAAGGAGCCGGATCTCGGCGCGGGCGCCCTCGGGGTAGTAGGCGAGCCGAAGCGCCTCGAGGGGCCGCTTTTGGTCCTCGGGCGCGGCGATCGGGCGGGCGAGGTCTTTCGGGTTGAAGGCGTCGAGGGGCGAGAAGAGGTCGGTCCGCCCGGTGTTTTCGAGGATGCGCCCGGCGGCGAGGTCGAAGGCGCCCAGGTAGACCTCGGCGTAGGCCTCGCCGAGCCCGACGCGCTCGGGGCTGGCTTGGAACTCGGCGACGAGCGCGGCGTCCTCGAGGCCGGTTTCCAGCCGGAGCGAAAACCGCGCTTCGTTTTTGGCGATCGCGAGGTCGGTGTAGCGAAGCCCGAATTCATAGGTCAAGCTGCCGGAGAGCGCGGGCCCTTCCTGGGCCAGCGCGAGGCCGAAGAGAAGGGCGAGGGCCAGGTACTTTTTCATCTTCTCCCCCTTTCTAGCGTTTCATGAACCGCTCGGTGAAGACCGAGTCGGGGATGGGCTGATCGAGCTCGAGCTCCCGCTGCAAGAGCACGGTCTTGTGCCGGGTCTTCTTGTTCTCCATCACCAGCCGGGTGGGGATGCGGTACTTGCCCGCGTAGGTTTGGATCTCATCGAGGGTCATCACCTTGTAGAGCGCGCCCTTTCGGTAAAACTCGATCTTCACCACGTCGAAGTGGGGCTTTTCCACCCAGATCACGAGCCGCTCGTAAGCACTCGCTACCCCCGGCTTCGGGGTGGCTTCCACCACGTAGAACGTGCCTTCCTCGCGGAGGAGCTTGCTCTGGTAGTCTGCGCTCCTGAGGTTTCCCAGCCGGGAGATATCGTCGTAGCTGAAGTCGGAACCCATGAAGCTCCCCCTTCTCTGACCGCCTGCGACGCGCCGCACCTTCTTTAAGGCGGGGAGGTAGAGCTTCATCTCCTCACGGTCGCCTTTTTGGATCACGAGGAAGGCGGTACCCCGCACGTCGGGCGGGGCCAGGAACTTGATCAGCATCTTCTCTACGTCGCCTTCCCGCTTGGTCCAGATCTCCAGCTCGCGGGTCAGGCGCTTTCCCTGCTTGTTGATGAGCTCCATCGCCATCTTACCGTGGAGGGTCTTTGGCGTGGGCCGTGCCTCCACCCGCTTTAAGACCTCGTCGCCGCTGAGCGCCAGTACTGGCGTGCTCAGCAAAAGGACCCAAGCCCAAAACCTACGCATGGTTTCCCGCCTCCTTTCGGTAGCGGCGCACCCAGACGAGGAGCGCCGCGGGCAGCACGGTGAGCGCGAAAAGCGCGGTGGCGCCCACCGTGAACCCCATCAGCTTGGCGAAGGTCTGAATGGGGGCGAAGCCGGAGAAGAGCAGGGCCATGAACCCACCCCCGATGGCGAGCGCGGTGAAAAAGACCGCTCGACCCGAGACGTAAAGGCTCGTGCGGACGGCGCCCCCGGGATCCTCGCCGTTTTTGAGCTCCTCCAGATAGCGCACGATCACGTGTACCGAGTAGTCTCCGACCCCAATCGCGATCGCGGCGATCAGGGCGGTGGCGGTGTCGAGGGGTATGCCAAGCATGCCCATCAACCCGAACTGGCCCGCGATGGTGAGGCCAAGGGGTAGTACGCTTACCGCGCCCACACGGATCGAGCGGAGTAAGAGAGCGTTAAAAAAAGCCACCAGCACCAGGGCCAGCGCCAGCGAGACGTACTGGTCGTGGAGGATGAGGCGCATCACCTCGAGCATGAGCACGGTGGTACCGGTGAACTCCACCGCATCGGCGAAGGGCGCGATCGTCCTTTTGGCGAGTTCCTTCAGATCCTCGGTCAGGGACTTCATCTGGCCGGTGGGGAGCGAGCGGACCTGAACGGTAATCAGGGCGGCGGAGGCGTCCTCGGTAATGAATCGGGTGAGCGCTTCGGGGTCGCCGGAAAGCTGATAGAGCAGGAGCTCCTGAGCGACGCCCTCCTCGCTGCTCGGAAAACCGTAGCTACCGGTGAGCGCCCGGTGAATCTCCCGGATCACGTCGGCGATCGAGATCGCGCTTCCTACCTCGGGAAGCGCCTTGGCCTCCTGCTCGAAACGATAGATCGCCTGCAGGAGTGCGGGGTCTTTCAGGTTCCCCTCGACCACCACCGTGAGGGTGTCGCTTCCGCCGAAGACCCGGTCTACCAGCTCGGTGGCCACCCGGGGCGGGGCGTCCTTGGGGAAGTAGGCGAGGAAGCTGGTCTCGACCTGGACCCGGGTGGCGAGCAGGAGCATGACGAGAAGAAAAACCGCCGCCAGGCCGAGTGCCCGGTGGCGATTGCCTGCGACCACGGGAGCGAGCTTTTGCATCGCGCGGCTTACCCGGTCGGGCCGCTCGGGGTCGGGGAGCCTCCGGGGGTTTTTGAGCAGGGAGAGCACCGCCGGAGTTAGAAAGCTCGCAGCCAGGAAGGCGACCAGCACCCCGAAGGCGGCGAGTAGCCCGAAGAACTTGATCTGGGGAATGCTCGAGCTATAAAGGGCGGCGAGGCCGGCGCCGGCGGCGAGGGCGCTCACCAGCACCCCGAGCCCGGTCTCGCGCACCGCGAGCAGGATCGCCTCGGCCCGGCCCTTGCCGGCCGCGAGCTCGTGGTAAAAGCGGTTTAAAACGTGCAGGGTGAACGAGCTCCCGACCGCCAGCACCACCACCGGTAAGATCGAGCTGATCATTCCCAGTTTGAACCCTAGCCATCCGCCGAGGCCCAGGGACCATAACAAGGCGACCGCCACCGTGAGCAGGGGGAGGAGGACCCCCCGGGTGCTTCTAAAGTTGAGGTAGAGGATCAAGCCGAGGATCAGCGCGGCCAGCGTCATCTGGATCGGGAGGTCGCGCTGTATCGTTTCCAGGATGTAGCCCGAGAGGGCGGGGGTGCCTGAGAGGTAGACCGGTCCTTGCCAGTGTGCTTTAAACGCCTGGTATAGCGCCTGATTCAGACGCCTCATGTCCTGGCTGGTGTCGAGCTCGAGGATGACCGCGGCGTAGCGGCCGTCGGGGCTTACCAACCGGTGCGCGTAGAGGGGATGCCCGTCGACATAGGCCCGGATTTGGGGGATCTCGCTCGGGGCAATCCGCTCGGGGAGGAGGTCCTCGATGACCAGGTCCCCGTCCACCTCTTCCATCCGCTGGGCGTTGGCGAGGCTCGTCACCCCGAGGACCCCTTCCACCTCGGCCACCGCTTCGGTGGCCGCGCGAAGGGAGGCGAGGCCCTCGGGGCTCCAAACCTCCCCCTCCAGGGCGGCGATCGCCACATCGGCTGCACCGAAGGTTTCGCGGACCTCGTCGAAGAGCCGGTAGGCCGGAAGCTCGGGGGGCACCAAGGATTCCGGGGAGTTGTCGAAGGTCAAACGTCCGAGCCCGCTTCCCAGGACCAGCGTTAACGCGACGAAGAGGAGGATCACCGGCCAGGGACGCCGGGTCGCGAACCGGGAAAGCGTCTCCATACTGACTCGGATCCTAAGCAAATCTTAACACGATGTCAACCAT
>JALSJG010000030.1 GCA_026989475.1 Thermaceae bacterium
GCGCTTTTCCATCGCCGGCACCACCGCCGCCGGTAAGCCGGGGATCGCGATCCGGTTGCCAAAGCCCATCCGGGCCCACTCCTCTTCCTTCATACGAAAAGCGACACGGGCCTCCTCGGGCGGGGACGCGCCCTCGCGTTTGGCTTCGGCCAGCATACGCCAGGGACGGCGCCAGCCCTCGTGCTCCCAAGGGCCTTTGGGAAAACGAATTCCCTGACGGTCGAGGTAGGCGCGGAACCCACAACGGCCGAACCGGTCCCAGCGCTCGAGCTCCCCCAAGCTCTGCACCGGCGGCAGCGGGGGGTAATCCTCCCCGGGCTCGGGCCGGGGCCGGTAGCCGAAGGCCGAGGCCCGCCGGGGCAGGGGCATCGGTCGCGCCTTCCCGGTCACGAGCCCGGGCTCGGGGTGCACCGGCTGCCCCCCCTCGGTGGCCGGATAGCTCACCACGAGCTCCTCCGCCAGCGAACCGAGCACGGCAAAAAGCCGGGCGTCGCGGCCGCGGATCCGCCGAGGAAGCCCTGCCCGTCCCTCTGCAAAGAGCGCAGGCCAGGCGAGCCTGAGCTCCTCGGGGAAGAAATACCCCTCGCGCTCCCCTATCCCATAGGCGCCGCTCGCGGCGTAGACCAGGTAGGCCTTCCGGTAGCGCCGGCCAGCCGCCGCGTCCGGGGTCAAAAGCGTCACCCCTGCGGGCTCCCGCTCCTTCGCCCGCACGCGCTCCAAAAGGCTCGCCCACCACTTCACGAAGTCGCGCCCGCCCCCGGCCCGATAGGCCTCGCGGGCGCGCTCCTCGAAGGCGGGGCGCAAAGGGCTATTCCGGAGCACGGGGTCGTCTTCGAGAAAGGCCTCGGCCCAGGCAAGCGGGTCCTCCCCCGGCTGGAAGCGGTCGAAGAGCGCGCGGAGGGCCTCGGCCTGCCCGAGCTCCTCGGCCAGGCGAAGGATCGCCTCTCGACCGGCAAGTCCAAGCGCTACCGCCCGCCGGGCGAGCTCCTCGAAACCGGGAAAAAGGAAAAGCCGCTCGCCGGTGGGGCGATCGGCAAAGGCGAGGCGTTCAAGGAGCCGGCGACCCTCCTCGGTCTCGGCCAGGGCCCGGTAGGCCTCGTTGGCGAGCGGAACCCCGTACTCCCGGGAAAGCAGCTGGAGCTCGGGGGTTCGTGCCTCCGGGGCGACTACCGCGAGCTCTCCAGGGGTGTAGCCACGCTCAAGCAAGTCGGCCTTGAGTTCGGCGAGCACGAAGCGGAGCTCGTGGACGGGGTTTTCCGCCACCCAGTGGGTGCGCCGGGCGGGGAGGGGGGGAAGGGGCTCAAGCCCGAGCCCGGGATCCTCCGGAAGGACCGCCCCGACCGGCCGCTTCCGGCCGAGCGCCTGTAAAAAGCGCACCTCGCGGGGGGCGAGCTCGAGAAACCCCCCGGCAAAGAGCGCGTCCGCTCCGGGCAGCGCCGCCCCGGCCTCGACCCGGCGCACCGCCTCCCAGGCCAGGTCGTCGGGGTCGAAAAGCCCGCCGCGTTCCTCCTCGTAGGCGCGGTAGACCTCGGCGAGCCGGCGGGTCTCCCGATCCACCCGCGGCACCGCCTCGGGGGACACGCCAAAGCGCTTCAGCTCGGCGATCGCCCGGGCAAAGAGCCGTGCCTCCCCGGGCGACTTCAACCAACCCCTTTGGTAGAGGATCTCGGCCACCCGGGCGACCCGTTCGCCGGTGCCGATCATCCCCGGCGGCGGATCCCAGGCGGTCGCCACCCGTTGATAAAGCGCCTGAAAGTGCAAGACCTCGACCCCGAGCAAGGGCCCCTCTCCGGCCAGGCGCTCGAGAAAGTAGTCGCGTAAGGAGGGAAGGGTGACCCAAACCACCCGTTCCCCCGCACGGGCACGGTCTCGGGCCTCGCGCAAGAGGGCAAGCAAGCCCCCTGCAAGCCCCGAATCCCTATACCCCCTCATGCGTCATATCCCATCCTTGACAACGATCGGCATTTACCATAACATACCTCCCGGAGGTGTAATGATTATGGAGGTCAAGGAAACGACACCCGTTCCCACCCTACCCAAGATCGGAGAGCCCGCCCCCGAATTCGAGGCCAAAACCACCAAGGGCATCATCAAGCTATCCGACTTCAAGGGCAAATGGGTGGTGCTCTTCTCCCACCCCGCCGACTTTACGCCGGTCTGCTCCACCGAGTTCATGGCCTTCGCGAGCCGCCAGAAGGACTTTGAGGCCCGCAACGTTCAGCTGATCGGGCTCTCGATCGACTCGATCTACAGCCACCTGGCCTGGGTAAAGGACCTTGAGGAGATGAGCGGCGTGACCATCGACTTCCCGGTCATCGCCGACCTGGACATGAAGGTCTCCACCAAGTACGGGATGATCCACCCGGCCCAGTCCGAGACCGCGGCGGTGCGGGCGGTCTTCATCATCGATCCCGAGCAGATCGTGCGCGGCATCCTCTACTACCCGCTCTCCACCGGCCGCAACATCGACGAGATCCTCCGCTTCATCGACGCCCTGCAGTTCACCGACAAGACCGGCCTGGCCACGCCGGCGAACTGGCAGCCCGGGGAGCCGGCGATCGTTCCGCCGCCGGCCACCATCGAGGACGTGAAGAAGGACGAGGCGAAGAAGGACGAGTACGTCGAGTTCAAGCGGTGGTACCTGCGGTACAAAAAAGCGTAAACGGTTACCGTAGCGGGTAGCGGGGCACCCAGAGGGCGCCCCGCTACCCGTTCTCGGGAAGGCCTAAGGGAAAGCGGGCGAGCTCGACGAGCTCGCCGTCGTCCACGTCCTGAACCAGGGCCACTTCCTTCACGGTGAAGGAGCCGATCGGCGGGGGCGGGAGCTTCTTCGCGAGCGCCTCCGCCTCTTCGGGATCGAGCCCCAGGGCCAGGGTGAGGTGGGGGATGTAGGAAGGCCCTTCGATCTCGGCTTCAGGGGGTGCGAGGGGCTCGAGCGCCCGGTGCAAGCGGTCGAAGGCCGAACCCCCGTAGGCCCGGAGGTAGACCACCCCCGAGTTGAAAGCGCGCCAGTCCCCGAGCCTCACGCGGAAGGGGTCGTGACCCCGCAGGATGCCCTCGACCCCGCGCCTTAAAGCTTCCTGGCTAAACCGCCAGCGAAAGGGCTGGCGCAGGTTCAGGTGCGGGGGGCCGTAGCCCCGGACGCCGTGCTCTTTTTGAAGCTTTTCCATCCATTTCCGGAGGGCGTCCGGCGGCCAGGCCAAAATCCCGTACACGGGGGTGAGTATAGCACCGCGCTAGTGAATCCAACTTTCCGGGTCCCAGGGGTAGACGATCCAATCTTCGGTCTCGATCGCGTAGTGGTCGGGCCCGTCCCCCGGGAAGGCGTTGTTCTTGGGCTTGAAGTGGAGCACCGCCACCTCGGGGATCCCCCCCGCGGCCCTTACCCGCTCCCGCACCGCCACCGCGGTCCGCCCCGAGTCCCAGACGTCGTCCACGATCAGCACCTTCTTGTCGAGAATCAGGGCGTCTACCGGAAACTGCAGGAAGTGGGGCTCCTCGTGAGCGCGCTCGGTATCGTCGTAGAGCATCACCGCGGCGGTGAGCACGTTCCGGATCCCGAGCGCCTCGGCGAGCAACGCCCCCGGGACCATGCCCCCCCGGGTCACTGCGAGGAGCGCGTCGTAGTGGTGGTCCTCGAGGCGCTTTAAGAGCATGCGGGCGTGCTCGAGGATGTCGTCCCAGGCGTAGTAGACCTTCTTCATTCCCGGGCCTCCTCGGGCAGGGGCTTGTCGAGCTCGAAGGCGGAGTGCACCGCCCGGAGCGCGGGCTCGGCGAACGCTTCGTCGATGATCACGCTGACCCGCACCTCGCTGGTGGCGATCATGTGGATGTTCGCGCCCACCGAGGAGACCGCCTGGAACATCTTGGCCGGGACCCCCGGGGTGCTCGCGAGCTGCACGCCGACGATGGAGAGCTTTGCGATCTTCGGGTTCACGATAAGCTCACCGCCGAGCTCGGCGAGCACGGGCTTCAGCGCGTCCACGGCGTCGTCCACGTAGTCCTTGGGAACGGTGAAGGCCATCTGGGTCCGGCTCGCCTCGTGCCCGGGCACCCCCTGGATGATCATGTCCACCGCCACCCCGGCGTCGGCCAGGGCCTCGAAGACCCGGGCGGCGACCCCGGGCTGGTCGGGAATGCCCACGAGTCCGATCTCCGCCTGCCCCATGTCGAGGGCGGCACCGGTCACCGGCCTGGATAGCTTCATGCTTCCCTCCTCCGCCACGATGGTTCCGGGGTTATAGGAAAAGCTCGAGCGCACGTGCAAGCGCATCCGATAGCGCTTGGCGTACCAGACCGCCCGGGGATGTAGCACCTTGGCTCCCAGCGCGGCCATCTCCAGCATCTGGTCGTAGCCGATGTAAGGAAGCTTTTGGGCCTCTGGGATCAGGTGGGGGTCGGTGGTGTACACCCCCTCGGTGTCGGTGAAGATCTCCGCCTCCCGCGCCCCCACCGCCGCCGCGATCGCCACCGCGGTGGTGTCGGACCCGCCCCGGCCGAGCGTGGTGATCTCCCCCTCCGGGGTCATTCCCATAAACCCTCCAACCACCGCCACCATTCCCTCGCGCACCGCCTCCAGGATGCGCCGGGGGTTCACCTCGACGATGCGGGCGTTGGTGTAGCGGCCGTCGGTGGTGATCCCGATCTGGTGCTGGATGAAGCTCTTCGCCGGAATCCCGAGGGCCTGGAGCTGCAGCGCGAGCAGCGCGGCCGACTGCTGCTCGCCCGTGGTGGTGAGCATGTCGAGCTCGCGGGGGCTCGGCCTCGGGTTCACCCGCTTCGCCAGGGCGATGAGCTCGTCGGTGGTCTTCCCCATCGCGCTCACCACCACGACCAGGTCGTGGCCCCGCTCGCGGTAGTGGGCGATCCTGAGCGCCACCTTTCTGATTTTGTCGAGATCCCCCACGCTGGTTCCGCCGTACTTCTGGACGATCAACGCCATCGCTACGGGAATGCTATCACTAGCTTCGCTATAATGACCCGCGGTGAACCTCGACGCTCCCAGGGTACTGGTGTTGAACGCGGGCTACGAGCCCCTTGGCCTCACCAGCGTGCGCCGGGGAGTGGTGCTCGTCCAAAGTGGACGTGCCGAGGTGGTGAGCCCCTCCGGCCACTTCCTAAAGACCCCGAGCCGCCCCTACCCCATCCCCAGCGTCGTGCGCCTATACCGCATGGTCCGCCGCCCGCCCGGGCGGCTCGCCCTTTCCCGCAAGAACGTCTTCCGCCGGGACCGCTACACCTGCCAGTACTGCGGGGCCAAGGGGGTCGAGCTCACCCTCGACCACGTGATCCCGAAAAGCCGCGGGGGGAAGACCACCTGGGAGAACCTGGTCACCGCCTGCAAGGCCTGCAACACCCAAAAGGGCAACCGCACGCCGGAAGAAGCGGGTATGCGCCTCCGCAAGCGCCCGCGGGCTCCGCTTTACTTCGAAGTGATCGTGCTCGGCCTCGAGTCCCGCGAACTCCCCGAGGACTGGCGGGACTTCATCGCGGTCTAGACCCGAGCACCACCAAAAACACCGCCGCCAGGATCAGCCCCGCCCCGAGATACCCAAGGAGCGTAAAGCGCTCGCCCCACCAAAGGTAGGCGAAAAAGCTAGCGAGAACCGGCTCCAAGGTAGCGACCACGCT
>JALSJG010000031.1 GCA_026989475.1 Thermaceae bacterium
CGGCGACGTGATCCGCTTCGGCATCAGCCTGATCGCCCTCATCGTGGGCGGGCTCCTCGTCGCCAACACGGTGATGATGTCGGTCTACGAGCGGATCCGGGAGTTCGGGGTGATGCGGGCGATCGGCGCGAGGCGCGGCTTCATCTTCCGGCTCGTGCTCTTTGAAGCGCTCCTCCTCGCCCTCTCCGGGGGCGCGCTCGGGGTCGGGGTGGGGTTTGCCGGCTCATGGGTGGTGAACCTCTACACCACCCACGCGGTGGGCCTCGCCCTCTCGGCAGTGACCCCGAGGCTCGTGCTTTTCTCCCTGCTGGTGGCGGTGACGCTCGGGTTGGTGGCGGGGGTGATCCCCGCCCGGGTGGCGAGCCGGATCTCGGTGATCGAGGCGCTGGGGCGGGTGTGAGATGCAAAAGCCCATCCTCCAGGCGAAAAACCTCACCAAGCGCTACCGCCAGGGCGAGGCCTGGATCGAGGCGCTGAAAGGCTTCACGTACGACTTTCCCCCCGGGGTGACGGCGGTGGTGGGCCCCTCGGGCTCGGGGAAGACGACGCTTCTCAACCTGCTCGCGGGGTTCGACACCCCCACCGAGGGGGAGGCCTACCTCGCCGGAAATCCCCTCCACGCCCTCGGCGAGGACGAGCGGGCGGGGGTGCGCCTGTTGCATGCGGGCTTTGTGTTTCAAAGCTGGAACCTCTTGCCCACCCTGACCGCGCTCGAGAACGTCGCCTTTCCCATGCTCCTAAAGGGCGTACCCGCGAAAGCGCGAACCGAGCGGGCGCGGGCGCTGCTCGCCGAGGTGGGGCTCTCCCACCGCGAGGATCACTTCCCCCGCCAGCTCTCGGGCGGCGAGCAGCAACGGGTGGCGATCGCCCGGGCGCTCGCGCTCGATCCCCTGGTGCTCTTCGCCGACGAGCCCACCGGGAACCTGGACTCGGCGGCGGGGAAGCGGGTGCTCGAGCTCCTCCTCCGCCAGGCCCGGGGCGAGCGGCGGGTGGTGCTCGTCACCCACGACCCCGAGGTCGCGGCCCGGGCGGAGCGGATCCTTCGGCTCAAGGACGGGGCGCTCATCGAGATTCAAGAAAGGCCCTGAGCCCACGGGTCGAGCGCCGTACAAAAACCGCCTAGGAAAGAAAAGGCGTTGTAGAATCGTTCCATGGGCCCCTGCGCTTTGTTTTGGATTTTCTCCGCACTGTTTGTGGGCGCCGCGGCCTTGGCCTGGCTGAAGAGCCCCCGGCCCCACCCGGTACCGGCGGGCGGGGAAAGCTTCAAGGCGAATCCGGACGGCAGGGTACGAAAGATGTTCCTCTATCTCGTTGGCACGATCGTTCTGGTGAGCCTTTATTTCTACCTTCGCGACGGCAAACCTTCAGACCTCTTCTTCGCCCTCGCCCTGACCGTCTACCTGGCCTACAGCTACGCTTGCACTAGAAGGCCTCCAAGCCGGAGCGTGGAGGTGCTGGCCATCCTCGCCCTGCTCGCGCTCTTTGAGGCGCACTTTTACCTCTCAACCTGCCTCGGGCGATGAGCTTCGGCATATGCCTATTGGTGCTCCTTTTCATCCTGGCGGGCACGGGGCTTTATATTTTTCTCTGGAACCGCGGAGCAGAACCCGAAATCAAGCTCGACGCCCGCGCGGCCCGGCGGGAATTATTTGTTTCCTGAACCGGATCCTACCCTTCTTGCTCGGGCCTAGGGAGCGGCCATAATCGGGCCGCCTGCCGGCCGCGCCTGAAGGCCCTCGCCCACGACCCGCCTTTATCCGCCCTCTGCGAGGACCCGCCAGGGCGGGCGCACCCGGCCCTCGAGGATCGCCCTCCGCGCCTCGGGAAGGGCGTTTGCCACCTCGGAGGCGACGAGGCCCACCCGGCCCACGAGATCCCCCGCCACCCCGTGCCAGAAGACCCCGAGCCGGGCGGCGTCCAAAGGCCGGAGCCCGGCCGCGAGCAAAGCGGCGATCACCCCGGAAAGCACGTCCCCCATGCCGCCGGTGGCCATCGCGGGATTCCCGGTGGTGTTGACGAAGAGCCTCCCCTCCCCCGCCACCACGCTGGGTCCGCCCTTCAAGACGAAGACGAGGCCGGGATAGCGCTCCATCAACTCCCGCGCCGCCTCTAGGGGCCGGGCCGCGATCTCGGAAGGGGCCTTCGCAATCAGCCTCGCGGCCTCGCCGGGGTGGGGGGTGGCCACCGCAGGTACGCCCGCTTCCCGATACGCCGTCAGGACCTCAGGATGGAGGGCGTCGGCGTCCAAGACGGTGGGGAGGCGGAGCTCGAGCACCGCCCGCGCCGCCTCCTTCCCAAGCGCTCCCCCGCCCATGCCCACTGCCGCGGCCTCGACCTTGGCGGGCGCGAAGGCTTCCGCGCTCCATTCGGGGACGGGAATCCGAACCGCCTCGAGGAGAGGGCTCACCGCCGCCCCTTCGGGGTATGCCACGAAAACGAGCCCCGCCCCCGCCCGGTAGGCGCCGAGCGCAGCGAGCGCCGGGGCCCCGGTGTAGGTGGCATACCCCCCTGCCACGAGCACCCGCCCCACCGAGCCCTTGTGGGCGTTCGCGGGCCGAACGGGAAACAGCCCGGCGAGCGCTTCCGCGAGGAGGAGCTCCGGCGTCTCCCCCGCCGCCGCATAAGCGGCCTTCGGCATCCCGATGGGCGCGAGCCAAAGCTCGCCGCCCGCGTCCCGGCCCGGGAAAAAGAGGTTTTCCCGCTTGATTCCGGCGAGGGCCACGGTAGCCCGCGCCCGCACGTGGGGCGAAAAAGGCACCCCCGAGGGCAGGTCCACCGAAACCACGGGCAGGCCCGTGGCGTTTACTGCCTCCACGAGCGCGGCCCATTCGCCCTCGAGGGGTCGGGAAAGCCCGGTGCCAAAGAGCGCATCCACCACGAGGTCAAAACCGGCGAAATCCCGGACGGGGAAAAGGGGCTCTGGGGCCATGCCGTAGGCCAGGAGGGCTTCCCGCATCCGGGCGGCGTCGCCCTTTTGCCCCTCGGCGGTCCAGACCGCGACCGGGTGGCCGTACTCGGCAAGCCAGCGGGCGGCCACCAGACCATCCCCGCCGTTATTCCCCTTGCCCGCGAGCACCAGGACCCAGGCTTTGGGAAAAAGCCGGTGCGCCACCTCCGCCACCGCCCGGCCCGCGGCCTCCATCAAAAGCAAGCTCGGATAACCGAGCTCGACCGCCCGGGCGTCCACCCGGCGCATCGCCTCCGGGGCGTAGAGCCTCATTCGCGCGGCCCCCCCTTGGCCAGTTCTTCGAGCTTTGCGAGCGCCTCGCGGGTACCGAGCACGATGAGCTGATCCCCCGGGCGCAGGACGAACTCTCCGGGAGGATTCACCACCGGCTCCCCCGCCCGGATCACCGCCAGGACGGTGACGTCGAAGCGGTTTCGGATCTCGAGCTCGGCCAGGCTCCGCTCGGCCATCGTGCTCCCCGGCTCGACCAGGATGTCCTCGATGGAAAGCGGGGCGCCCCCCTTCTGCAGGGTGGTCTCGAGAAAGTCCACCACCACCGGGTGGATCACCAGGTTCGCAAGCCGCTGGCCGCCCACGGCGTAAGGGTCGATGACTTTATTGGCCCCGGCCCGGAGCATCTTGGGCACCACCGAGGAGTCCTCCGCGCGGGCGGCGATGAAGAGCCTCGGGGCGAGCCCCCGGGCGGTAAGCACGATAAAGAGGTTGTCGGCGTCGGAACCGGTAGCCACGATCAGGCCCCGGGCCCGCTCGATCCCCGCCTTTTTCAACGTGCGATCGTCCCCGCCGTCCCCCTCGAGCACAAGCACCCCCTCGGCGAGGGCCCGTCGGACCCGATGGGGGTTTTTCTCCACCACCACGAAGGGGGTGCGGTTTTCCTTAAGAGCCACCGCCGCCTGCCGACCCACCCGACCAAAACCCACCAAAATCACGTGGTCCTTGAGCCGCGCCACCTGCCGTTCCATGCGTCGCAACCTCCGGGTCTCGGCGCCCTCCTCCACCAGATAGTCCATGAAGACGCCGAAGGCATAAAAGAGGCTCATGATGCCGGCGGTCCCCACGAACATGGTAAAGAGGCGCTCGATTGGGGTATCCACCGGGTAAACCTCGTGGTAGCCGATGGTGGTCATGGTGAGAAAGACCATGTAAAGCGCGTCGAGCAGGGTCGCGCCCTCGTCCCGCCAGAGCCAAAGGTAACCGAGGGTTCCAAGAACGGCGACCGACACCACCAAAATCGCCGGCAGGCGAAGACGCTCCCTCAGCGTTTCCCGACCGCTCGTTTCCACCTCGCCGAGCTTACGATAAAAGCGTGGACGCGTTGACCCGGGCCAAGGCGGCGATCGAACAAGCCAGGCGCGTCGCGGTGCTCACCGGCGCCGGCATCAGCGCGCCTTCGGGGATTCCCACCTTCCGCGACCCCGGGGGGCTTTGGGAAAACTTTAATATCGAGGACTACGCCACCCCCGAGGGGTTCGCGCGCAATCCCGAAGAGGTCTGGCGCTGGTATGCCTGGCGCTACCAAAAGATCCGGGAAGCAAAGCCCAACCGGGCGCACGAACTCCTCGCCGAGCTCGAGCACAGGAAAGGGGACGGCTTCCTGCTCGCGACCCAGAACATCGACGGCCTCCACCAGCGGGCGGGATCCCAGCGCGTGATCGAGCTCCACGGGAGCATCCACCGGGCCCGCTGCACCGTTTGCGACTACCGGACCGAGCTGCCCCCACCCGAGTCCCTAGCAATCCCGCCCAAGTGCCCCAAATGCGGTGCCCTCCTGCGGCCGGACGTGGTCTGGTTCGGCGAGCTCCTGCCCCCCGGGGCCTTCGAGGCCGCGGGGGCGGCCTTCCGCTCGGCAGATGTGGCCATGGTGATTGGCACCTCGGCGCTGGTCGAGCCGGCGGCGAGCCTGGGCCGGATCGCCAAGCACGCCGGCGCCTTCCTGATCGAGGTGAACCCGGAGGAAACCCCCCTCACCCCGCTCGCCGACCTCTCGCTCCGGATGGGGGCGGTGGAGGGGCTTTCCGCGCTTCTTGACTAAGGACAATCGGAGGGCGCGGGGTTTCCCGCCGGCACCCCGGTATTGACGACCTTTTCTGGGGTAGCCGCGTACCAGTAGCGGCCGCGGGCGTGCCGGACAAGCATGCAAAAGCTCGCGCCGCCCGAGCGGAGCTCGAGCTCCACCCCAGGCACGCGCCGTAAACCCTCCGACTCGAGCTTCCCCAACTCATCCGCGTAATCGCCGTGCTCCGTAGCGTAGGTAAACTGATACGCCACCGCCTCGCGCAAATGAGCTTGGGCGACGGAGTCGTACGCCCTCCTGCGCACCCCGAGCACGCCCGGTACGGCGATGGAAAAGAGGATGCCCAAGAGGATCAAAACGACCAGCAGCTCGATCAGCGAAAACCCCGGCGACGAACGCATGCCCCACCTCCAAAGTGGGGGCTTCTCTCGCAATCGCCTACCCCCGTTTGGGGGTACGCCCGCGCCATACGAGGCGGAAGGGCACCCGGGGGAATCCCAGGTCTTCGCGGATCCGGTTTTTGATGTAGTTCTCGAACGCCCGGGTGACGAACTCGGGGTGATTGACGAAGAAAACAAAGGTCGGCGGAGCTACCTCCGGCTGGGTGGCGTA
>JALSJG010000032.1 GCA_026989475.1 Thermaceae bacterium
CCCGATCGCGAGGTACTGGTCGAGGAGCCGAACGGGTTCAAGCCGCACCCGGATCCCCGCCTCGCTCCCCGCATAACTTGCCCCGAGCGCCCGGGCCACCCGCTTGACCGGCACGAGGACCCGCTCCCCCTGCCGGAGCGCGAGGGGTTTTTCGAGGTTCGCGAGCGCCGCCCTGGGATCGGGAACGACCGGCAACCTAAGCGCCCGGGCTCCTAGGGTGAGGTAAAGATCGGCGCCCCGCTCCAGGTAACCAAGCCCCAGGGCGCGGGCAAAGGGCCGGGCCTCGGCGTAGGAAACCCCGCGGTTTAGAGGGTATACCGCGCTCAAACGGGCCGAGCCTACCAAAAGGGGCTTTTCGCTCTGCCCGAAGGTCGGCAGGAGCAAGAGGAAGAGCCAAGCTACTCGCCGTACCACGAAGCCAGCTCCCTCTCAATCGCGCGGCGCTTGTCCACCTCTTTCTTCTCGTACTTGCGCCGCCCCCGGGCGAGACCCAAAAGCACCTTGGCGTAGCCCCGCTCGTTGAAGTAGAGCTTGAGCGGAACCAACGTGAGTCCCCGCTGCTCCAGCTTGCCCCGGAGCCGGTTCAGCTCGTGGCGGTGGAGGAGCAGCTTGCGCCGACGCCGGGGGTCGTGGTTGGTGTAAGAGCCCTTCTCGTAGGGGGCGATGTAGAAGTTCTCAAGCCAGAGCTCGCCCCCATCAAAGCGGGCGAAGCTGCCGGTGAAGTCCACCTTCCCCTCGCGCAGGGACTTGACCTCGGTCCCTTTCAGCGCGATGCCCGCCTCGATCGTCTCGATGATCTCGTAGTCCCGCCGGGCACGGCGGTTTTCCATGACCACGGCTCCATCTTAAGCGCGTATACTCTGAAGCCGGTGAAGAAGCCCGAACACCTGCTGGCGCCGGCGCTCCTTGGTGTGGGTGTGCTCGCTTTCCTCGCCGCCGAAGCCACAGAGCTCGGAATCGGCGGCGGGGTCAGCGCCCTTTTCGCCCGTTTGCTCGCGTTGGCCGGCCTCCTCCTCACGGTTTACGGCTTCCGACGAACGGGCGTCTGGGGGCTGCTCGCGCTGGCCTCGGCCCTCCTCGGCCTAGGCAACCTCGCGCAGCCCCTGCTCGCCCTCTTTACCCTGGCGGCGGCCGTGTTTTTTTACCTAGGACTTCGTGCCCGGCTTCCCGAACCGGCCCAGGCGGCGTTTTGGGGTTGGGTCTTTGTCTGGCCGAGCCTCGCCCTGGTGCTGGTCTGGCACGTCTTCCCAAGCTTCTTTGCCTTCTACATCAGCCTCTTCGACCGGGTGAGCTTCATCGCCAAGAGCCGCTTCGTGGGATTTTTGAACTACGAGATCCTGATGCGGGATCCCCTCTTCTGGAAGGCGCTTTCCAACACCTTCTGGTACGTGGTCTTCACCGTACCTACTGGGATTTTCCTCGGGACGCTGGTGGCGATCTTGCTCAACGAGCGGGTGCGACTGCTTGGACTTTTTCGCACGATCTACTTCCTGCCCTACATCACCGCCCTCACCGCCGCCGCCGCGGTCTGGATGTGGATCTACCACCCCGAGTTCGGCTTTCTAAACTGGCTGCTCGGCACCCCGGGTTTCGACTGGCTGCACACCCCGGACGGCATCTTCGCCCTCGCCCTCCGCCCTTTTGGGATCGAGCTCCAGGGCTTTTTCGCGGGGCCCAGCGTGGCCTTTGTCGCCATCATGGCGATGAGCGTCTGGCACCTTCTCGGCTACAACGTGGTCATCCTTCTCGCCGGGCTGCAGTCGATTCCCCGCCAGTACTACGAGGCGGCGATGATCGACGGCGCCACCTGGTGGCAGCTCCAGCGCTACATCACCTGGCCGCTGCTTTCCCCCACCACCTTTTTTCTGGCGATCATTGGGCTGATCGGGGCCTTTCAGGTCTTTACCCAGGTCTACGTGATGACCCCGACCGGCGGCGTCTTGAACGACACGCTCACGGTGACCATGTACCTCTACAACAAGGGCTTCCGCGACTCCGACTTCTCCTACGCCTCGGCGATCGCGGTGGTGGTCTTCTTCGTGATCCTGGCGCTCACCCTTCTGCAAAAGCGCGTGCTGGAGAAGCGGGTGACCTATGGTGAGTAAGCTCCGCTACCTCCTGGGCCGGATACTTATTTACGCGGTGCTGATCGCGGGCGCGGTGGTGATGGCCTTTCCCTTCTACTGGATGCTCGCGACCAGCGTCAAAAGCCCCCAGGAGGCGCAGCAAGCTGCCCCGGTCTGGGTACCCGAGCGGCTCAAGCCCAAAAACTGGAGAGCGGCGACCCGGCTCGGGGCCGAGGGTGGGAGCCGGTTTTGGGGTGGATTCCTGCCCGGGCGCACGGTGCACTTTTTCATCCGTACCGAGGGCAACGAACCCCCGCCCCGGGTGCGGATTCCCAAACCTCCGGGGGCCTTCCGCGACCCCTTGAGCGAGGGCACCCGGATCCAGATGGAGCGGGTCGAGGGCGGGTGGCGCTTTTCCTTCACCAACACAACCGATCGGGCCTTCCGGCTCCTGCCGGTGGTGGTCTACCTTCCGAAAAGCTACGGGGCCTACCGCCCCGAGCTCGCCCCCGACGCGGTGCGCTCGGCCGGGGACTACTGGCGGCTCGAGTGGGTGAACTTGAGCCCCGGGCTTTTCGGCTACGTCTTCCACAACTACCGGGAGGCTTGGAATGCCGCCCCCTTTGCCCGCTACTTTTACGTCTCCTTCGTCACCGCCGGAACCCAAGTTTTGGTGGGGCTTTTCCTCGCGGCGATGGCGGGTTTCGCCTTTGCCCGCGTCCCCTTCCCCGGCCGGGAGCTCGTCTTCCTGCTCTTCCTCGCCACCATGATGGTCCCCGGCGAGGTGCTCCTGATCCCCAACTACATCCTCCTCGCCAAGCTCGGCTGGCTCGATACCTTTTACGCCTTGATCGTGCCCTGGCTGGCCTCGGTCTTCGGGATCTTCCTGCTCCGGCAGTTTTACCGCTCGCTCCCCCAAGACCTTTTCGACGCCGCCCGGATCGACGGCGCGAGCTACCCGGTCATGCTCTTCAAAATCGCGTTTCCGCTTGCGGTACCAGGCCTCATTACCTACGGGATCTTCAGTTTTCTCGGCGC
>JALSJG010000033.1 GCA_026989475.1 Thermaceae bacterium
CCGCTTCAAAGGCGGCCCGCTCGCCCCCGGCGAGGAAGACGAGGGTGCGTTCCCGGGGCCAGCCGAAGGTGGGGAAGAGCTCCACCGCGTCGAGGAGCGCGAGCCGGCCCGAGGTGCCGGCGCCGGCGTAGGCCAGCCGGCCGCCGCTTGCGAGCCGGTCCCGGGCGGCGAGGGCGGCGGCCTCGAGGGCGGGCTGGGCGGCCCGCACCGCCGCCAGGGCGGAGAACTGGCGCTCGAGCAAGGCCTCGAGGATTTCCCGGGGGGGCCAGGCGTCGAGCCCTTGGTAGCGGGGACTTCTTGCCTCGGTCCTCATGACGCCTCCGCCAGGATCGCGTTCCCCACCCGGGGCCGGAGCCAGGGCAGGGCGTTTTCCCGGTGGCGGGTGGGGTGCACGCGGTTTGCGAGCAGCACCCAGCCCAACCCGCGCTCGGGGTCGAGCCAGGCGCCGGTGCCGGTGAAGCCGGTGTGACCGAGGGCCGAGGGGCTCGCCAGAGCGCCCCCGGACCATCCGGGGTGCTTGCGGCTCCAGCCGAGGGCGCGCGTCTCGGTGTGGGGGCGGGCCATCTCCGCGAGGGCGGCGGGGGAGAGCCAGGTTCCCTGCAGGATCGCCCCGAGCTGGTCGAGGATCGCGTTTGCCGTGCCAAAGAGCCCGGCGTGCCCGGCGGCGCCGCCCAGGGCGTAGGCGTTTTCGTCGTGGACCTCGCCTCTTAAGATCCGGCCCCGCCATGGGCAGCGCTCGGTGGGGGCGGTGGCTTCGGGTGGCGGGGACCAGGTGAGGCCCTCGGGGAGGTCGAGCTCGGCAAGGGGTTTTCCCCGGATGCGCTCGAGCAAAAGCCCGAGCAGCACGTAGCCGATGTCGGAGTAGACCGGTTCCCCAAGCGGCCAGGGCTCCTGGAGCACCCGGGCCTTCAGCCTTTCCCCCTCGCCCCAGGTGTAAAGCGGAGCCCAGGCGGGGAGGCCGGCGGTGTGGGTAAGGAGCTCGCGGAGGGTCTTGTTCGCGAAGTTCGGTTCGGGTTTGAGCCAAGCGGCCTCGGGGAGGTGTCGCTTAAGGGGGTCGTCGAGGTCCAAAAGGCCTTCCTCCACGGCCTTAAGCACCCCGCGCACGGTGAAGAGCACCTTGGTGAGGCTCGCGAGATCGTAGTAGGCGTCCTCGCGGGCGGGTTCGGGCTCGGGAAGCAGCGCAACCTTGCCCACGGCCACCACCTCGCGGCGCCCTTCGGCGCTAACCACGCCGAGCACCGCGCCGGGCAGGAGGCCGCTTTGGACCGCCTCGGTGACCAGCCCGCGAGCCCTTTCCAGCATCTGGGCGGAGTATACCCTTCGGGCCGGGGAGTGGCAACCAACTGGTACGAAGGTGGTATAGTTTCCGTGTGGGTTTCCTCGGCATCGCGCTCGACCCCGAGGCGCCGACCCCGCTCTACCTCCAGCTCAAGGCGGCGCTCGAGGAGCGGATCCGCACCGGAGCCTTAAGCCCAGGGCAGGCGCTGCCCTCGGAGCGGCGGCTCGCCGAGATGCTCGGGGTCTCCCGGCTCACCGTGCGCCGGGCGCTGGATGAGCTGGTGGCCGGGGGGGTGCTCACCCGCCGGCAGGGCTCGGGAACCTACGTGACCCCGAGGGTGGAGCAGCCGCTCTCGGTGCTCTCGGGTTTCTCCGAGGACATGCGGGCGCGGGGGATGGTTCCGGGCTCGCGCTGGATCAAGCGGGAGCGGGGCCAGGCGAGCCCCACCGAGGCGATGACCCTCTCGCTCGCCCCGGGCGAGCCGGTGGTGCGCCTTTTGCGGGTGCGCACCGCCGACGGCCGGCCGATGGCGGTGGAGCACGCGGTCCTCCCGGCTCGGTTTCTGCCCGACCCGGGGGCGGTGGGAGAATCGCTCTATGCTGTCCTAAGGGAGCAGGGGTTCGCGCCGGGGCGGGCGCTCGAGCGCATCCGCGCGGTCGCCGCCACCGAGCGGGTGGCCGAGCTTTTGGGGGTGGGGCCGGGCACCCCGGTGCTCTACATCGAGCGGGTCTCTTACCTCTCGGACGGCACGCCCCTCGAGTTCACCCGTTCCCACTACCGGGGAGACCGCTACGACTTCATCGCCGAACTTAGGAGTAAATAAGTGCGGGTTCTGGGCTTAATGAGCGGCACCAGCGCCGACGGCGTGGACCTTGTGCGGGTCGACCTGGGTGGGCGCCCTCCCGAGGTTCGCTGGCGCTTTTTGGACCACCGCTACCGCCCCTATCCCTCCGAGCTCCGGCGCCGGGTGCGGTCGGCGATTCGGGGAGAGATGGGGGTGCGGGAACTCACCCTTTTGCACCACGACCTTGGACGTTTTTACGCCGGGGCCGCGGAAGGGCTCGAAGCTGATCTGGTCGCGGCTTCGGGGCAGACCGTTTGGCACGAGCCTCCCCGGGCGACCCTGCAGATCGGGGAGGCGGCCTACTTAGCGGAGGCGTTGAAGGTGCCCGTGGTCGCCGACTTCCGGCCCGCCGACGTCGCCGCCGGTGGCGAGGGGGCGCCGCTCGTTCCCTACGCCGATTTCCTCCTCTTCGGCGAGGAAGGGGTGCGCCGGGCCATCCTGAACATCGGTGGGATCGCCAACGTTACCTACCTTCCGGGTCGGGACGCAGCGGGGGTGATCGCCTTCGATACCGGGCCCGGCAACGCCCTCATCGACGAGGCGGCGGAAAGACTCGGCCTGGCCATGGACGAAGACGGTCGGTTCGCGCGGGAAGGGGAGATCTTTGCCTCCCAGGTGGCCTACTGGCTTGCCCACCCCTACTTCGACCGCCCCCCGCCCAAGTCCACCGGCCGGGAGGTCTGGCGGCTGGAGGCGCTGCCCGGGGTGCGGGCGATCGCGGGCGTGGACCTGGTGGCCACCGTGACCCGTTTCGTCGCCGAGGCGATCGCCCGAGCACTCTTGCGCTTTGTGGTACCCCGGGGCCTCGACGAGCTCTGGGTCGCCGGTGGCGGGGCCAAGAACCCGGTACTGATGGCGCATCTTGCCGAGCTCTTGCCGGTTCCGGTGCGTACCTTCAAGGAAGCCACGGGCCTCGACGCCAGCGTGCGCGAGCCCTTAGCGGTGGCTTTGCTCGGCTATCTCCGGTGGCTGGGGGCGCCGAACGTCCTTCCCCGGGCCACCGGGGCGAGGAGGGCGGCGGTCGCGGGCAAGGTACTCCTGCCTAGCGAGGGGGAGGTCTAGGATGGCGCTCGCCGGCCAGGTCCTGACCCCCGAGGGCTTCCGTTCCGGCCGGCTTTTCTTCGGGGAGAGGATCGAAGGGTTCGTGCCCGGCCCCGCCTCCCGGCGTTACTTGCTTCCAGGTTTTATTGACCTTCACGTTCACGGTGGCGACGGCGCCGACGCCATGGAAGGGGAGGCCGAGGTCCGCAGGCTGGCGCGTTTTCACGCCCGGCACGGGACCACCGCCCTCCTGCCCACCACCGTCACCGCCCCGGAGGAAGATCTCGCCAGGGCGCTTAGTGGCATCGAGGCGGTGCGGAAGCGTCCGGGCCCGGGGGAAGCGCGGGTGCTCGGGGCCCACCTGGAAGGGCCCTGGATCAGCCCAAAGCGGCTCGGGGCCCAGCCGCCCTTCGCCCGGCCGGCGGATCTCGAGGAGGTGCGCCGGCTGCTCGCGCACGGGCGGGTGCGGGTGGTGACGCTCGCGCCTGAGCTCGAGGGCGCTTTGGAGCTCGTGCGTTTCCTCTCGGGGCGCGGGATCCGCGCCCAGGTGGGGCACACCGCCGGCACCTTCGAGGATGCCCTCGCCGCCCTCGAGGCCGGGGCCGGCGGGTTCACCCATTTCTTTAACGCGATGACCGGACTCCACCACCGTACCCCCGGGGCGGTGGGGGCGGGCCTCCTTTACGCTCGTTTTGCCGAGGTGATCGCCGACGGGCTTCACGTGGCGCCCGAAGCAGTAAAGCTCTTGTTCAAGCGCGTGCCCGGTACGTACGTGGTCACCGATGCGGTGGCGGCGGCGGGGATGCCCGATGGCACCTACCCCCTCGGGCGGCACCGGGTGAAAAAGCGGGGAGAGGGGGTCTTCCTAAAAGACGGCACCCTGGCCGGGAGCACCCTCACCATGGACCGGGCGCTAAGGAACCTCGTTTCCTGGGGTATCCCCCTAGAGGAGGCCGCCCTCAGGCTTTCCAAGCTTCCCGCGACTTACCTGGGCCTTGCCGACCGCGGGAGCCTGGAGACCGGCAAGCGGGCGGATGTGGTGGTGCTCTCGGAAGCGCTCGAGGTTGAGGAGGTCTATGTCGAAGGCGAACGGGTCTACCCCTAGGATGCTCGCCGAGGCGCTCGAGGGCCCGGCGGTGGTCGAGCGGCTTCTCCGCGAGAACGCCCCCGAGGCCCGGGACCTCGGACGGTTTTTGGCAAGAAAGCCTCCCGCCTTCGCCCTCACCGGGGCCCGGGGCAGCTCGGACCACGCCGCCACCTACGCCCAGTACCTGCTCGGGCTTGCCGTCGGGGTTTACGCGGGCTCCTTGCCCCCGAGCCTCTTTAGCCTTTACCGGGCCACGCTTTCGCTTTCCGGGGCGCTCGCGCTTTTCTTCAGCCAGTCGGGCAAAAGCCCCGATCTCGCCGCCGCCGCCCGCCGGGCGCGGACGCGGGGAGCGCTTACGGTTGCCTTTACCAACGACCCCGCCTCGCCGCTCGCTGGCGAGGCCGAGGTCGTGCTCCCCCTCCACGCCGGCACGGAGCGGGCGGTCGCCGCCACCAAGACCTTCCTCGCCGAGCTCGCCGCTTTCCTGCAGCTCGTCGCCCACTGGCGTCAGGACCGGGCGCTCCTCGAGGCGATCGAGCGCCTACCGGAGTTCCTCGACGCGGCGGCCCGGGCGGAGTGGCCCCGCTTCCTCGAGGTCCTGGCCGGGGCCGAGCACGCCTTCGTCCTCTCCCGAGGCCCGGCCTACGCCGTTGCTCAGGAGGCCGCCCTCAAGCTCAAGGAGGCCGCCGGTCTCTTCGCCGAGGCCTTCTCCGCCGCCGAGTTTTTGCACGGACCGGTGGCGCTTCTCGAGCCCGGCTTCCCGGTGCTGGTGCTGGCCCCCGAGGACGTGGCCCTAGAGGGCGTGCGATCGGTTGCCGAGGACCTCGTCCAAAAGGGAGCGGCCCTTCTTTGGGCGGGGGCCGAGCCGGGGCCGGGGGAGCCGCTCGCCGTTCCCGCCGCGCCCCATCCCTACGCCGCCCCCCTCGTCCTCGCCCAGGCCTTCTACCCCAGCGCGGCCCGGCTTGCGCTGGCCCGGGGAAACGACCCCGACCGGCCTAGAAACTTAAAAAAGGTCACCCGCACGGTCTAGGCGGCGTGCTAGACTGAACCCCACCCATGGACTGGGACTACGCGGTGGCCTTTTCCCGCAACCTCGGCCTGGTCGGCGAGGCCGAGCAGGAGCGTCTGCGCCGGGCCACGGTGGCGATCGCCGGGGCCGGAGGGATGGGCTCGGCCCACGCCCTCACCTTGGCCCGGCTCGGGGTCGGGGGTTTTACCCTCGCCGACCCCGACGTCTACGAGCTCGCCAACTTCAACCGCCAGGCCGCCGCCGAGCTCGGCACCCTGGGCCGGAACAAGGCCGAGGCCACGGCGGC
>JALSJG010000034.1 GCA_026989475.1 Thermaceae bacterium
TAGACCCCGTCGGGGCAGTAGAGCACCCCACCGGCTTCGCCGTCCGGCGGGAGGGAGAAGCCCAGAAAAAGGGCCAGCACGATTGCGGCCATGCCCCGAGGATAAGGGATTGCGCCCCGGGGCGGACTCGGGTAGGCTCGGGGCATGCGAGCCCGCCCCCGGGTGCGTACCCCGAGGAGCTACAAGTGGGCCTTCCACCACGGCTAGGCCCAAAGCGGCTCAGACGCATCGAACCCCAGAAAATCCGAGGAAAGGAGGAGGCTTGTGGAAGGTTTTCGGTTTTTGGATTTTCCCGTGCCCGACGAGCGGGGGCGCTTCGGCCCCTACGGCGGGCGCTACGTGCCGGAGACGCTGATTCCGGCGCTCGAGGAGCTCGAGGCAGCCTTCGAAGAGGCCCGACGCGACCCCGAGTTCCTCGCGGTCTACCGCCAGTACCTGAAGGACTACGCCGGAAGGCCCACCCCTTTGTATTTCGCCGAGCGGCTCAGCGAGGAGCTCGGCGGAGCCAGGGTCTACCTGAAGCGCGAGGACCTCGCCCACACCGGCGCCCACAAGATCAACAACACCCTGGGCCAGGCCCTCTTGGCCAGGCGCATGGGGAAAAAGCGGGTGATCGCCGAGACCGGCGCCGGCCAGCACGGGGTGAGCGTGGCCACGGTGGCGGCGATGTTCGGGCTCGAGGCGGTGATCTACATGGGGGAGGAGGACGTACGCCGCCAGGCCCTGAACGTCTTCCGCATGGAGCTTTTGGGCGCTAAGGTGGTACCCGTCGCTTCCGGGACGAAAACCTTAAAGGACGCGACCAACGAAGCGATTCGCGATTGGGTCACGAACGTGCGCACCACCTCCTACATCCTGGGCTCGGTGGTCGGGCCGCACCCCTACCCCCGGATGGTCCGCGACTTTCAGAGCGTGATCGGGCAGGAGATCCGGGCTTCCCTTTTGGAGAAAGAAGGCCGCGCGGTGCCGGATGCGATCATCGCCTGCGTCGGAGGAGGCTCGAACGCGATCGGCGCCTTCGCTCCCTTCGCTTACGAGGAACCAAGGCCCCGTTTGATCGGGGTCGAGGCGGCGGGCGAGGGGCTCGATACCGGCCACCACGCCGCCAGCATCGCCGCCGGAAAGCGGGGCGTGCTCCACGGCAGCTACATGTACCTGCTTCAAGACGGGGACGGCCAGATCGCCCCCGCCCACTCGGTCTCGGCCGGGCTCGACTACCCGGGGGTGGGCCCCGAACACAGCTACCTGGCCGATATTGGGGCGGTGGAATACGCTGCGGTGACCGATGAGGAGGCGCTAGAGGGCTTTAAGCTCCTTGCCCGGACCGAGGGGATCATCCCCGCCTTGGAGTCGGCCCACGCGGTGGCCTACGCCGCCAAGATGGTGCCCACGATGGGCCGGGACGAGATCGTGGTCATCAACATCTCGGGCCGCGGCGACAAGGACGTTGCCGAGGTCAAGCGCATTCTGGGGGAAGGACGATGAGCGCGGTTAAGGAGGCTTTCCAAAAAGCGCGGGCCGAGGGCCGACGGGCGGTGATCCCCTACCTCACCGCGGGCTATCCGAGCCCCGAGAGGTTCCTGGACTACGCCCGGGTACTCGCCGAGGAGGCGGACCTCTTCGAGGTCGGGCTTCCCTTCTCCGATCCCCTGGGCGACGGGCCGGTGATCCAGCGGGCGAGCGAGGCGGCCCTTCGGCAGGGGGTGCGAACGAAGAAGGTGCTGGAGCTCGTGGGGAAGCTCGCCGAAAGGACCGACGTGCCCCTGCTCCTCATGACCTACCTCAATCCCGTCCTCGCCTACGGGAAGGAGCGCTTTTTCAAAGACTTTGCCGCTGCCGGGATAAAGGGCGTGATCCTCCCCGACCTTCCCCCGGACGAGGACCCCGGGGTGGCCGAGGCCGCACGGGAAGCGGGGCTCGCCACCGTCTTCCTGCTCGCCCCCACCTCCACCGATCGCCGCATCGGGGTGGTCACCGGCTACACCACCGGGTTCGTCTACGCGGTGAGCGTCACCGGGGTGACCGGCGCCCGCGACCGCCTGCCCGAGGAGATCGGCGCGCTGGTTCGCCGGGTGAAGGCGAAAACCGAGCTCCCGGTGGCGATCGGCTTCGGGATCTCCGGCGAGGAAACCGCCCGCCAGGCGGCGGCCGCCGGGGCCGACGGGGTGGTGGTGGGTTCTGCCCTGATCCGGGCGATCGAGGCGGGAGCGGACCCCCGCCGGGTGCTCCAAGCGGTTCGGAAAGGGGCTACGCTCTAGGTATGGAGCTTTTAAAAGTTGGCCGCTTCGAGGTCTACCTGATCGAGGACGGGCGGTTTTGGCTCGACGGCGGGGCGATGTTTGGCATCGTCCCCAAGGCCCTTTGGTCGAAGAAAACCGAGTCCGACGAGCAAAATCGCATCCCCCTCGTGATCCGCCCGATGCTGGTGCGGGCGGGGGAGCATTGGGTCCTGGTCGAGACCGGCGTGGACACGAAGCCCGGGGAAAAGCACCGTAAGATCTACCGCATCGAGGAGGCGGGAAGGCTGCTTTCGGCGCTCAAAGCGATTGGCCTTACCCCTGAGGACATCGACCTGGTGATCAACACCCACCTTCACTTCGACCACGCCGGGCTGAACGTGGTGCAGACCGAGGAGGACCTGGTTCCCCTTTTCAAAAACGCCCGCTACCTGGTCCAGCGCGAGGAGTTTTATGAGGCCACCCATCCCCACGAGCGAAACCGCGGGAGCTACCTGCCGGAGAACATCGAGCCGGTGGCCGAGGCGGGGCTCTTTGAGCTCGTCGAGGGCGAGGTCGAGGTTTTGCCCGGGCTTCGCCTGGTCCCCCTCCCCGGCCATACGCTTGGGCAGCAGGGGGTGGAGCTCGAGTCAGAAGGGGAAAGGCTTGTCTACACCGCCGACCTACTCCCTAGCTTTGCCCACCTTCCGCTTCCCTACATCATGGCCTACGACCTTTACCCGGTCACGACGTTGGAGACCCGCAAAAAGAACTACCCCCGATGGGCCGAGGAGGGCTACCTCGTCGTCACCCCCCACGACCCGAACACCCCCTTTGCGCGGATACGCGAGGGGGAGCGGGGGTGGGAAGCATTCCTTTAGGCTTATAGCTTATGGCCTGCACCCACAAGCTACAAGCCACGCTTTAAACGTCGCCAGGTTCTTCGCGTCGTCGGCCTTCGGCGTTTCCATGATGAAGGGGAGGGTGCGGACGCGAGCGTCCTTGAGGAGTTCCGTAAGCGCTTCGCCCATCGTGCCCTCTCCCAGCGAGGCGTGGACGTCGCGCCGGCTACCCCGCTCGTGCCTCGCGTCGTTGAAGTGGACGAGGGCGAGGCGGGGGAGGAGGCCGAGCCTCTCGAGCTCGTCTAAAAACGCCACCGGGCGGTAGCCCATCGCCCAGGCGTGGGAGGTGTCGAGGGCAAGGCCGAAGGGGGTGTCACGGACGAGCTCCGCGAGCTCCTCGGGGGTTGCGCCCCGCTTCTTCCCTCCGCCCACGGTGTTCTCCACGAGGAGCCGGGCCGGGCTCGGGGCGAGTTTCGTCGTGGCAAAAAGCCCTTCTCGAATCCGGGCGAGCTCCCCCGAGCCCGGGTGCACCACCACCGCCTCGGCCCCGAGGAGCCTAGCTTTCTCCAGGTCGTCGGCGAGCGAATGCACGCTCTTTTCGAAGAGCTCGCCTTCGGCGCCGAGGTTCACGAGATAGCTCGCGTGGATCACGAGGCTTTGGATGCCGAGCAGTTCCCGCGCGGCCCGGAAGCGCTCGGCAAGGGCCTGGGGAAGCGCCTTTTTCCGCCAGGCGCGGGGGCTCTTGGCGAAGATCTGGACCGCGTTCACCCCGAGCGTCTCGGCCTCCCGGAGCGCGGTGAGGTAGCTCTCCTTGCCCCCGATCGAGAAGTGAAATCCGTAGATCATGGCAGCAGATAGAGCGCTACCGGGGCGGTTCCGCTCCGGTCCATCCCGATCGCCCGGGCGGCGGCATAGGAGAGGTCGATGATCCTTCCCTTTTTGAAGGGGCCGCGGTCGTTGATCCGCACCACCACGACCTCGCCGGTGTCCTTCCGGCGAACGAGCACCCGGGTGCCGAAGGGGAGGTGGGGGTGGGCGGCGGTGAGCGCTTCCTGGTCGAAGCGTTCTCCGCTAGCGGTGCGGCGCCCGTGGAAGCCGGGGCCGTACCAGCTCGCCGTGCCCCGCTCGTAAAAGCGCGCTGCTTTGGGCCAGGGGAAGATCAGCCTCTGCCCGGGGTGGATCCGGGTGCTTGTAAGGCCGTTTGCACTCATGAGCGCCTCCACGGAGGTCCCGAAGTAAAGCGCCACCCGGTAGAGGGTTTCCCCAGGACGAACCACGTGCAAAAGCACTTTCGGGGATTGGGGCCGGGGCGGCGCGGGTTCGGTTTTCGGGACCGGGGCGCAGGCAGCGAGAAAAAGGAGCAGGAAGGGGAGACCTCGAAGCCTCATAGGTCGTCTGAGAGTACCAAAAACCCGTCTTCGGTGATGAGGACGAGCTCTTCCACCCGCGCCCCTCCGAGCCCCGGGATATAGACCCCGGGTTCGATCGTGACCACCATGCCGGGTTCGAACCTCCCTTGGCTCTCGTGGCTGATGCGGGGGGCCTCGTGGACCTCGAGCCCCACCCCGTGGCCGAGGGCGTGGGGGTAGTAGCGAAGGAGGCCCTCGGCCTCGAGCACCGCTCGGGCGGCGCGGTCGGGCTCGGCGAGGGGACGGCCCGGGCCGATGTGCTCGAGCGCCGCCGAAAGCGCATCCTGGACCGCCCGGAGGAGGCGGGAAAGCTCGGGAGCGATCCGGCCGAGGGGCAGGGTACGGGTCACGTCGGAGTGGTACCCCTGGTAGCGAGCACCGAAGTCGAGGGTCACGAGCTCGCCTTCCCGAAGGGGTCTTTCGCTTGCCCCGGCGTGGGGAAAGGCGCCGTTTTCGCCGGAGGCGACGATGGTGGGAAATGCCCGCCCCTCGGCTCCCCGCTGCCGCATGCCGCACTCCAGGGCCGCCGCCACCTCCCGTTCGCGGACCCCGGGACGGAGCTCGGAAACCACCTCTCGGTAGGCGGCACGGGCGATCTCCATGGCTCGGCGGATCTTTTCCACCTCCTCAGGCCGCTTTTTGACCCGGAGCGCCTCCACCCGTCCCTCGGCGGGCACGAGCTCGGCTCCTTTCAAAGACTCGCTCAGTTTTTGGAAATCCCCGTAGGAGAGATGTGTGCTTTCGAAGCCTACCCGCCCCCGGGCGCGCTCTGCAAGGAGACGGGGCCAGTCTTTGGGCCGCCCGAGCAGGTAGGGGAGACCGAAGTTCTTGAGATCGTTCTCGTAAAGGGGGCTTGCGAGGAGCCGGGGCCCCGCTCCGTCGATCCAGAGCCAGACGTCCTGGGCGTGAGGAAAGTCGGTCAGGTAGCGGACGTTGGCGGGGAGGGTGATGAGGAGGGCATCGAGGTCTCGAAGCAATGTTGTGAAAACATTCACGAACTTGGGCTCCTCCCGCATTTCACAAACCCAAAGCTAAACGCACCAAAGCCACAAAGGACGCCACCTCAAGG
>JALSJG010000035.1 GCA_026989475.1 Thermaceae bacterium
TGCTCGTCTTCGAGGGGAGCCGGCTCCGCTTCCGCGTCCCCCGGAAGACCTCCCCGGAATGGCCCTCCGAAGAGGGGCGGGGGGTGCTCGAGCACCTGGCGGAGGCCTCGGGCGGGGCCTTGCTCGAAGCACCGGTGCTCGGTCCCCCGCCCCAGGTACCCGCGCCGCTCCGCATTCCCCTCGCCCTGGCCGGGCTTGCGGTGCTGATCCTCGAGCTCCTCCTCCGCCGGCTCCGATAGACTGGCCCCAGTGCGGCGCCTTGCCCTCTTTCTGCTCCTGGCCCTCGCCGGGTGCGCCACCCGGCCCGCGCCCCTTTACCTGAAGCTCGGGTCCGACGGGACGGGGGTGCTCGAAATCCGCGCCCAGGGCCCCTGGAGCCTCGAGGCCCCGCCCTGGCTCGCCGTCTTCCCCCGCTCGGGCAGCGGGCCCGCCGCCGTCTACCTCCACGGGCGCGGCGAGCGGCTCCCGGACCTCCCCGAGATCCTCGGCACGATCACCGTCTTCGCCCGGGGAAGCGGCTACCCGGTCCGTCTGCGCTGGCCCCTCATCCCCGTGCGGGGCGTGGTCTACCCCAGGGCAACCCCCGAAGAAGCCCTGCCCGCCGCGCCGCTCGCCCCGCCCTCCCTGCCCGAGCCCCTGGAAAAGCTCGTCAAGTTGAAAGACGGCCGGATCCTCCGACTACCGGCGGAATCCCCCACCCCGCCGGGGGCGCTTTGGTCCGAGCCCAACGCCTTTGTGTGGCCGCTCGGCGAGCCCTACGAACCCGAAGACCCCTACTACTCACTCGAGTCCCACCTCTTCCTCACCGGGGCCCGTTTCGCGGGCCTGAAGCCCTACACCCGGCGGGTGGTGGTGGCGGTCATCGACACCGGCGTCCGCTACGACCACCCCGACCTCGAAGGGGCCCTCCTCAGCGGATCCGAGGGGGCCTACGACTTCGTCGAGAACGACCCCGATCCCACCGACAACGGCGGCAGCGGGCCGGTGGGCAGCCACGGCACCCACGTCACCGGCATCGTCGCCGCCCGGGCCAACGGGCAGGGCGTGGTGGGCGCCGCCTGGCCCGCCCCGGTCCGGGCCCTTCCCCTACGGGTGATCGGCCCCGGCGGTACCGGCACCGTCGCCGACGTGGCCGACGCAATCCGCTACGCCGCCGGGTTGCCGGTGGTGCGGGGGTCCGAAACTTTGGTCAACCCGAACCCCGCCCAGATCCTGAACCTCTCCCTCGGCACGACCGAGCCCTCCCGCACGCTCTGCGAGGCGGTGGCCGACGCGACGCGAGCCGGTGCCCTGGTGGTGGCCGCTGCGGGCAACAGCCTCGGCGATCGCAACCTGGTCTTCTACCCCGCCGCCTGCGAGGGAGCGCTCTCGGTGGCCGCCACCGACCTCGGCGGCTGGCACCCGCCCGCCGCCGCCTGGTACAGCGTGCGAAACGATTGGGTCGCCCTCGCCGCCCCCGGCGGCGACCTCACCCAGGACGCGAACGGCGACGGCCACCCCGACGGCGTGCTCTCGACCACCTGGGACTACCGCGAAGGCCGCCCGAGCTACGGCTTCTACATGGGCACCTCCCAAGCGGCCCCCCAGGTGGCCGCCGCCGCCGCCCTCTTGCTCGCAAGCGGTGAAGCGGAAAGCTCTGCCGAGGCTGGCGCGCGCCTCCTCGAGACCGCCACCGACCTCGGCCCCCCGGGTCCAGACCCCGACTACGGCTCAGGGTTTTTGAACCTCACCGCCGCTCTCGGCGTTGAGCCCCCGCCGGGCAGGCTGCGGGTCGTTTTCGAGGGCCCCGCGACCCGGAGCCTGCCGGTGCAGGTCGGGGAACCCTTCGCCACCCACCTCCCCGCTGGCACCTACCGCGTGCTCGTCTGCCGCGACGACTCGGAAAACGGGCTTTGCGACGCTGGGGAACCGAAAATCATCCAGGCGATCACGATCTTAAACCCCCTTCATGCCCTCCTCACCGAGCCCCCGGAAATCTTCCGTTAAGCTTGAGCCATGCGTGGCAAGGGGCTTTTTCTTTTACTCCTCGGTCTGCTCGCGGCCTGCAACACGAACCGCCCCCCCAACCTCGAGGTACGCCGTATCGTCCAGGATCGCGACCTGTACCTCTTCCTGAAAGTAGATGATCCCGAAGGCGACCCGGTGCGATGCCGGGTCGACTTTGGCGACGGGAACGTTCTGGAACTTCCTTGCACGAACGGAGCCACGCTGGACCACCGCTACGACCAAAACGGAAGCTACCGCGTGCAGGTGTCCGCGAGCGACGGACTCGCCCGCTCCGAGCAAACCCTCACCCTAATCCTACCCCCCCCGCCCCGGCCCAAATGCCCCGCGCCGTCACCGCAACCCCAGGCCCGCACGCAGGAGGTCGCGCCGCTAGCGCCGCGGGGATGGCGCGCGAGTACGGAGGCCCTGCGGGTCCCCGGGCAAATCCTGGTCCGGCTCCCAGATACAGTCCCTGTCGGGAACCTTTCCCGCGCTTTGAAAACACTCGGCCTCGAACCCCTGAAAGCCCCGGCCCCGCGCTGGGCGTTAGTAGAAACCCCACCCGGCCAGGAAGAGGCCATCGCCCGGGCGTTGCTGAACCAAGGCGTCATCGAATACGCCCAACCGGTCTACCGCTACCGCCTGCTCGCCTACCCCGACGACCCCCTGTTCACCAACCAGCGCACCCAGTACGACCAAATGCAGCTCCTGGCGGGCTGGGGCTCGCTCTCCGACGAAGCCTGCCGGCCGGTCGTCGCGGTTCTTGACACCGGGGTAGACACCGACCACCCCGATCTCCAAGCCCATCTCCTCCCGGGTCAGGACCTCTCCGACAACGACAATAACCCCGACGACTACGACGGTCACGGCACCCTGGTCTCCGGGGTGATTGGTGCCGTGACCCACAACTCCCAGGGCGTAGCCGGGAGCACCAACAACCTCGCCTACGTGCTGCCCGTGAAGGTCTTCCCGAACGCGAACAGCAGCACGCTGGCCGAAGCCATTCGCTGGGCTGCTGACGCAGGAAGCCACCTGATCAACCTAAGCCTTTGCGTTCTCTCCAACCATGATTACAACGAAGATGGCCAGCTGGACTGTGCTGCGCCCAGCGATCCTGACATCCCCGACGCCGCCATCGAAAGTGCTTTAGAGTACGCGTACTACCACGGAGTCATCGCGGTGGCCGCGAGCGGAAATGACGGGCTTGACTACGTCGGCTACCCCGCGAGCTCGGCCTACACGATCGCGGTGGGCTCGGTGAACGCCGCCGGAAACCGAAGCAACTTCTCCAACTACGGAGGCGACCTTGATTTCGTCGCCCCTGGCGAGCAAGTGACCAGCACGTTCCTGAACAATGACTATAGACGCGGTTCCGGCACCTCGTACGCAACCCCTTACGTAAGCGGCGTGCTGGCCCTGTACCTGGGCCAGCACTACGCCGTGGTCGGGGTGCTCCCGGGTTTTAACCAGTCCTTCAACTGTCTGGCAAACAACACCAACCAGGTGGATTGGAACGAACAAACGGGCTACGGCATCCCCCAGGCCGACCAGGTACTGGATGCCGCCGACGGCACCTGCTACCCCTGACGCCCCCCTCGCCCGCCTCAGCCCTTCACTACGATCAAGGGCCTGAGGCGGGCGACCTTCTTGCCGATGCCGGCGCCGTGGACCACCTCGACCACCTCGGCGACGTCCTTGTAGGCCTCGGGGATCTCCTCCCAGACGGTGGCCCGGGTCTTGGCCCGGACCACAATGCCCTTCTCCCTGAGCGCCCCCACCACGTCCATCTGGCGGGCGAGTTTTTTCGCCTTGGCCCGGGAGAGCCGCCGCCCGGCGCCGTGGCAGCTACTGCCAAAGGTCTCCCGCATCGCCCCCTCGGTCCCGGCGAGGACGTAGGAGTAGCGCCCCATGTCGCCGGGGACCAGGACCGGCTGCCCCACCTTGCGGTAGGCCCGGGGAATCTCGGGGTGGCCGGGTCCAAAGGCACGGGTCGCCCCCTTGCGGTGCACGAGGACCCCGCGGCCTTTGTGCTCCTCGAACTTGGCGTTGTTGTGGGCGAGGTCGTAGACCACCCTGAGCCCGTGGTCCCTGGGGGAGAACCCCGCGGCCTCGAAGGCCTCGCGGGTGAAGTGGGTGATGAGCTGGCGGTTGGCGAAGGCGAAGTTGGCGGCGGCCGCCATCGCCCGGAGGTAGTCGTCGCCGTCCGGGCTCTGGATCGGGGCGGCGGCGAGCTGTCGGTCGGGAAGCTCGATCTTGTAAACCGAAAGGCGCCTTAAGAACCGCTCGACGTAGTCCTCGCAGACCTGGTGACCGAGCCCCCGGCTTCCGGTGTGGATGAGCACGGCGATCTGGCCCTCGAAGAGGCCAAAGGCCTCGGCCGCCTCGGGGTCGTAGATTGCGTCCACGTACTGGACCTCGAGGAAGTGGTTCCCCGAGCCCAGGGTACCGATCTGGGGCGCGCCCCGCTCGTAAGCCCGGGGGGAGACCCGGTCGGGGTCGGCGCCGGGGAGCCGGCCGCCGGATTCGATGTGCTCAAGGTCCTCTTCGTAGCCAAAGCCCATTCGCACGATCGCCGGAGCCCCCTCGCGAAGGACGTCTTTGAGCTCCTTCCGGGATAGCCGCAGGTCCCGGCGCTCCGAACCCACCCCGGCGGGAATGCGGGCGTAGAGGTAGTCGGCGAGCTTTTCTTTTATGGGCTCGACGTCTTCCCGCGTAAGCTTAGAGCGAAGCAGCCGGACGCCGCAGTTGACGTCAAAACCCACCCCGCCCGGGCTCACCACCCCTTCCTCGGCGTCCATGGCGGCGACCCCACCGATGGGAAAGCCGTAGCCCCAATGGATGTCGGGCATGGCCAGGGCGGGCTCGACGATCCCCGGCAGGGTAGCGACGTTCACGAGCTGCTTTAACGAGGCGTAGTCCTCCTCGGCGAGCTGGCGGAGGATCGCGTCCGAGGCGTAGAAGACCGCGTCCACCCGCATCTTGCCGTGGCGGGGGATGCGGTAGGTGTAGGGGCCGACCTTCTCAAAGGGCACGCTCATACGTCCAGCACCACGCTCGCGCGGTAAAAACCGCCTTCCTTCTCGATTCTAAGCCCGTGAAAGGTGGCGCTCTTGACCTCGCCGAGGAAGCGGTCGGCGACCGCTTCAAAGGGGAGGACGGAAAGCTTCGCCGCAAGCCCGCACTCTTCCCCTCTGGGAACGAGCCTCAACGAGAACCCGCCCGGAACCTGGCCCTGGGTTTGGATGAGGTAAATCAATTCGTTCAAAAACCGTACGAGCAGGGTCTCGGGATCCGGGGCGCGAAGCCGGAGCTCGCGCACCTCCTTCCCCGGAGGAAGGGGCCCCTCGAAAAGCTCGGCGAGTAGCCCCCGCGCCGCCCAGTAGAAGAGCCCCGGCAGGCTCTTCGCCCATACCACAAACCCCACGTCGGCGGTGTGATCTAGTTCCGCGAGGTGCCGCATTGCAAGGTGATCTCCCCACATTTATCCACAGGTATGCATAGGAGAAGATTTGCCTTGGAGACGTGCATTCTCGCCT
>JALSJG010000036.1 GCA_026989475.1 Thermaceae bacterium
CCGACCGGGCGGGGGCGAGTGCCGCCGCCCGCCGCTACGCCGAGGCGATCGCCGGGGTCTGCGTCGAGGACGTCTGCCTCGGGGTGAACATCGGGGTGGCCGCCTGTCCCGAGGATGCCCAGGATGCTGGGGGGCTCCTGCGCATTGCCGATGATCGCATGTATCGGGCGAAAGCCGAGGGAAAGACGCTTGTAGCCTCCTAGCTACAGGCACCTCCAGGGGCCTTGCTCGCGGGTAAAGCGAAGGGCTTCGAAGCTTTCTAGGACCGCTTCCGGGACCTTGGGTCCGATCCGGGCCATCAGCGCGTTCTCCGCGTGGGCGTAGACGTCGGGGTCGTCGGTGGGGTAGACGGAAAAGCCCACGCTCTTGTAAAGCCGCTCCAGCAGATCGCGGTAGGCGAAGGACGAGAGCCCGGTGCGCTCGAGGTCATAGTGCCAGTAGTAGAGGGCGGCCACCACCACCCTGTCGTCGAAGCGGCCGGTATTGAAGGTGGCCGCAAGCATCCGCCGGGCGAGGCCCTGGCCCCGGTAGGCGGGGGCCACCTCCACCGCGCCGAGCTCGTAGATCCCCCCGGTATCGTCCCGCCCCCAGCGCTCGAGGGGGTCGGGCCGGTGGAGGGCGGCGTAGCCCACGATCTGGGTGCCCTCGGTGGCGAGGGTTACGCAGCCGTCGGCGCTCGCGGCAATCCCTGCCAGGGCCTGTTTTTGCCGCTCGGGAGGGCGAAAGGTGTTGAGCTCGGGGTGCATCCCGAGCCCCGCGATCCGCTCCGGCGGGGCGCAGACCTCGATCCTCACCCCCCGCCCCGCAGGCAGGCGAGCTCGATCCGCCGCCACCAGCGCTCGGCCTCCTCCCCCTCGACCTCGACCCCGAGACGGGCCACGTACCAGGCGCCCACCTCGGCGGGGGGTTCGGCCCAGTATCGCACCCGGGCGCCCTCGAGCTCCCACCACCCGTCCTCGAGGGGTTTTCCACCCCACTTTTCGAGGTAGCGGGTGAACTGCTCCGGGCTCACCCCGCCGAAGACCTGGGACCGCCGGCCCCCGCCGGCCACCGGGGGGAAGAGGTCGAGGACGTCCTCCTCGGAAAGGGGGGTGTCAAGACCCTGGAGGTAGCGCACGTCCCGGCCGTTTACGAAGATCGAGTAACCCTCCCGAACCTCGCCCTCCTCGAGGAGCTCCGCTTCCAGGGCGGGCCAGCGACGGGCGAGGGCGCGCAGCGCTTCCCGAACGGTGGTTCCGTCTACCTGAAGGCTCTTTTCTCCGGTCAGGTCCCGGAGGGTGGCGTACAGGTTCACCCGGGGCATCGCTTACCATAATGGCATGCTTCCCCGCGACCAGGAGACTTTCCGTTGGATCGAGGCGGAGGAGAGGCGGCAGGCCGAGGGGCTCGAGCTCATCGCCAGCGAGAACTTCGTCTCCCGCCAGGTGCGCGAGGCGGTGGCGAGCGTGCTCACCAACAAGTACGCCGAGGGCTACCCCGGCCGCCGCTACTACGGGGGATGTCAGTTCATCGACGAGGTCGAGCGCCTGGCGATCGAGCGGGCGAAGAAGCTCTTTTCCGCAGCCTGGGCGAACGTCCAGCCCCACTCCGGCTCCCAGGCCAACATGGCGGTCTATTTTGCGCTCTTAAAGCCCGGGGACACGATCCTCGGGATGGACCTCGCCGCCGGCGGGCACCTCACCCACGGGGCGCGGGTGAACTTCTCCGGCAAGTTCTTCCGGGTGGTGTCCTACGGGGTGGACCCCGAGACCGAGCGGATCGACTACGACGAGGTGGAAAGACTCGCCCTTGAATACCGGCCCAAGCTGATCGTCGCTGGAGCCAGCGCCTACCCCCGCGTCCTCGACTTCGCCCGCTTCCGGGAGATCGCGGATCGGGTCGGCGCCTACTTGATGGTGGACATGGCCCACATCGCCGGGCTCGTGGCCACCGGGCTGCACCCGAGCCCCGTCCCCCACGCCCACGCGGTGACCAGCACCACCCACAAGACCCTCCGCGGCCCCCGGGGCGGGCTGATCGTGGGGAACGACCTCGAGGTCGCGAAAAAGGTGGACAAGATGATCTTCCCCGGCATCCAGGGCGGGCCCTTGGAGCACGTGATCGCGGGGAAGGCGGTGGCGTTTTTCGAGGCGCTCCAGCCGGAGTTTAAGGTTTATGCCGAGCGGGTCGTGGAGAACGCGAGGCGCCTCGCCGCCGAGCTCGCCGAGCGGGGCTACCGCATCGTCTCCGGCGGGACCGACAACCACCTCTTCCTGGTGGACCTGCGCCCCAAGGGGCTCACCGGCAAGGAGGCCGAGGCGCGGCTCGACGCGGCGGGAATCACGGTGAACAAGAACGCGATCCCCTTCGACCCGGCGCCGCCCCGGGTGACGAGCGGGATCCGCATCGGCACCCCGGCGATCACCACCCGGGGCTTTCTTCCCGAGGAGATGGCCGAGGTCGCCGAGCTCATCGACGAGGCCCTTACCAAGGGGCCCTCCGAGGCGCTTCGCGAGCGGGTGCGCGCCCTCGCCCTTGCGCACCCGATGCCCTAGGGCAGGATCCAGAGGTAGGTCTCGGCCCGGTCGGTGCGGACGCGCTCGTCGACCCGGATCCCGGCGGTCGCGCCCTCGCCCGAGCGCAGCACCAGCGAGAACGCCACCCGGCCCCGCTCGCTGCTGTAGTAGAGGGTGACCCGGTGCCTTCCGGTAGGGGGCTCGGCGGTATAGCGGTAGCCCGCCCATCGCGGCGGGAGCTCGTTCCAGCCGGCGGGGAGCCAGCGGGCCTCCTCCAGCGCGTAGCGGGTGCCGTCGGGGTCGGTGACCACCAAGGTGACGTACCCGGGGCGGGCGAGGTCCACGAAAAACCGGATCGCCTCGCCCACGCGGTAGACCGCGCCCGGGCCCCGGTCGGGCTCGAAGCGCTGGATCACGCCGCCCCCGCGGTAGTCGAGGCGGATCCCGAGGTCGGCGTCGGTGATCACCACCCGGCAGGCGGGGAGCAGCAGGAGGAGGGCGAGCAGGATCCCTTTTCGCATCGCCTCGAGTTTAGCCGGGAAAAGGGCTCTGGGGGGTGAGGGGTGGCTTAAAGCAGCTTCACCCGCGCCACCGGGGCGAAGCGGCGGCGGTGGAGCGGGGTGGGGCCGAGCCGGTCGAGCGCTTCAAGATGCTCGCGGGTGCCGTAGCCCTTGTTTTTGGCGAAGCCGTAGCCGGGAAAGCGAGCGTCGAGGGCGAGCATCAGCCGGTCCCGGGCGACCTTGGCGAGGATCGAGGCCGCCGCCACCGTGGGGCTTTTCTCGTCGGCCTGGGGCAGGGCGAGGACGGGGTAGGGGAGCTCGAGCGGCAGGTAGTCGGTGATCAGAAGGTCGGGATCTTGCCCCAGGCGCCTAAGGGCCCGGTAGGCGGCGAGCCGGGTCGCGGCCACCACACCGCGTTCGTCCACCTCCCGGCTCGAGGCCCAGCCGAGTGCCCAGCCGAGCGCGATCCTTTTGGTCTCCTCGGCGAGGCGTTCGCGGGCTTTGGGGGTGAGGGTCTTGGAGTCCCGGAAAGGGTGGTCCCCGGGCGGCAGCACCACCACCGCCACCGCCACCGGGCCGGCGAGCGCCCCCCGCCCCACCTCGTCGAGGCCGGCGACCAGGCGGCCGGCCCGCCAGTGCTCGTCCTCAGGAATCCGGGCGGGCACCGTAGGCGCGGATCCTTGCCACCGCCTCGTCGGGGTCGTCCATGAGCTCGAGGAGCCCGGCGTCCTCGGGGGCGATCGCTCCCTCTCGCTTGAGCACCCCCTCGATCCAGTCCTTGAAGCCCCGCCAGTAGTCGCGGCCGAGGGCGATCAGGGGGAAGCGGTGGACCTTCTCGGTCTGGATCAGCACCAGGACCTCGGTGAGCTCGTCCAGGGTGCCCAGTCCCCCCGGAAGGATGACGAAGCCATGGGCGTAGCGGACGAACATCACCTTGCGCACGAAGAAGTAGCGGAAGGCGAGCGAGTGGGTCTGGTAGGGGTTGGGTTTTTGCTCGTGGGGGAGCTGGATGTTGAGCCCCACCGAGACGCCGCCGGCCTCAAACGCCCCGCGGTTTGCCGCCTCCATCACCCCGGGCCCGCCGCCGGTGACCACTCCGAAGCCGGCTTCGACCAGCTTCCTTCCGAGCTCGTAGGCCGCCTCGTAGGCGGGGTGGCCCTCGCCGAAGCGCGCCGAGCCGAAGACGCTCACCAGTGGCACCTCGATCGAGGAGAGCACCTCGAAGCCGTCGGTGAACTCAGCGAGGATGCGGAAAAGCCGCCAGGCGTCCTCGTGGTGGAGTTTGTCGATGATGCCCTTTTCGTTCATGGCCCGCTCTCCCATTCCTGGTAGAGGAAGTCCCCGACGAAGAGGCGGAAGGTTGCCTTCCCTTGGACCCGGACCTCGCCCGAAAGTCGCCAGCCCTTTTGCGTCGGGCCTTCGTAGAGGACCCGGGTGCCGGCTTCGTCGGTGACGGTGAGTCGCACCGGCTTCCCCTCGAGGTCGGCGGGGAGCCGTACGTCGAGGGGCACCGGGCGGCCTCCCTCGGGCTCGGGGCCGGCGGGGGCCGGGGTTTCGGGGGCCGGCGCCTCGGGGGCGGGGTTGGCCTCGGGGAGCAGGACCTCGGGGTGGACGGCGCGGGCGGTGACCACCGGGGCCCCGGTCTCGATCACCGTGCCCGGCCGCGGCGATTGGGCGAGCAGGGTACCTTCCGGGAGGGGAGAGGGAAGGGTTTCCTCCTGGCCTAGGCGGAGCTCGGCGAGCTCGAGTAAAGCGCGCGCTTCCTCGGGGTCGGTGCCCTCTAGGTCCGGCACCAGGGTTCGCTTCGGGGCCGGGCCGAGCGAGACCAAAAGGCGTACCGGACTGCCGGCGGCGAGCGGGGTGCCCGCCGGGGGGTCGCTCGCGAGCACGGTGTCGGGTGGGGTCGGGTCGTGGGTCCGGGCGGGCTCGGCGATCCGGTAGCCGAGCTCGGCCAGAAGGGCCTCGGCCTCGGCCCGGGTCTTGCCCGCGAGGGCCGGGACCTGGCGCTTTTCCGGCCGGTTGTAGGTGAGCTGCACCCGGCGGCCGGGCTTGAGCCGGGTCCCGGGGGGCGGGTCCTGCCGCAAGATGACCCCGGCAGGGGCAGCAGGGTCACTCTCGGCCACGAAGACCAGCACCAGCCCGTGGCCCCGCAGGCGCTTTTCGGCCTCTTCGGCGGGCTTGCCCACCAGGTCGGGGAGGAGGAAGCTCGGGGGGTTGAAGTAGCGCTGGGCACCGTAGACCAGAAGAACTAGGCCGAGCAGGGCGAGGACGAGCCCGGGGAGCCAACGGGCGAGGGCGGGGCGGCGCCGCGGGGCGGTTTGGGCCGGTTCGGGCGGAGCGGTGGGGAAGGGGTGGAGCTCGAGCACCACCGGCCGCCCGCCCTCGCTCCCCACCACCGCCTCGGCAAGGCGGTAGCCAAAGGGCCTGAGCGCGGCCTCGATCTCCACAAGGGCCTTTCTTGCCCGCCGGCCCCTCGGGGTGGCGGGCTCGCCGGAGGCCGGCCAGAAGACGTAGT
>JALSJG010000037.1 GCA_026989475.1 Thermaceae bacterium
CGGCCGGCGAACCGGTGCCCCGGCGCCTTGAGCGGACGGGTACGCCCCTCCCTGACGGCGCGGGCGAGTTCCCGCGTCTCCGGCTCCGGGGGCAGGCCGAGCTCGCGTTCGAGAAAGGCGACGAATCGGTGGTAGGCCCGAAGCGCCTCCGCCGTTCTCCCGAGCTCGGCCTTCCGGCGCATGAGCCGGCGCAAGGCGTCCTCGTTCAGCGGGTCTTCCTCAAGCACGTCTTCCAGCAAAGCCACCGCCCGCTCCGGCTCCTGGGTTTGCTCCGCGAGTTCGACGAGAAGCCGCTCCCGCCGCTCGCGGAGCCGCGTGCGCCGGTATCCGAGCCAGTCCTCGAGCTCCGGGGTCAGCCCCGACTCGAGTCCTTCCAGAAGGGGGCCCCGCCAGCACTCCAGCGCTTGCTCCGGTCTTCCGGATTCGGTGAGCTCGAGGAACCGGAGCACGTCTACCGCTGCGTCGGCGAGCGCGACCCGGGGGCCCTTGCGAATCACCAGCCCCGGGGCCCGCTGTTCGAGCCGGTAGAGCTCCGCGCGCAGGTTCGCGCGGCCGTTTTCGCTGGCCCAGAGTAGTCCGGCGAGCGTCTCCCGCAGGGTCTCGCCCTCCAGGGCGAGGTAGCCGAGCAGGTACCAGGTCTTCCGCGAGCGAAGCGGGATGGCACGCCCCTTGCGCAGCAGCTCGGGCGGTCCCAGGAGGCGGAGTTCGTAGCGGGGCACCGGTTCCCCCCGATTGTACAACCCGGCGGAGGCCCGCAGCCTTTTGGGTAGGATGGATCGGTGGAATTCCTCTTGCTCAATAGCCAGGAGGCCGGCCGGCTTGCCGAGCGGCTGCTCTCGGTTTGGTACCGGGCGTTTTCCGCGCCCCCTTACTCGGTGACCAGGGGAGAGCTCGTGCGGGCTCGCCGGCTTTTCGAGGTGCACCTGGCGACGCCCGGTTTTCGCCTGATCGGCGCCTTCTTGCACGGGGCCCCCGTGGGTTTCGCGTACGGCTTTCCCCGAAGCCCCGGGGAGGCCTGGACCGAGGAGGTGGCGGCCTCGCTCCCCGCCGGGCTACACCGCCGGTGGCTCGAGGAAGCGTTCGGCTTCGTCGAGTTCGCGGTCGATCCCCGTTATCAGGGGCTTGGGATCGGGAGCCAGCTTCACGATCGGCTCCTGGCCACGGCCCGCGAGCCGCGGGCGGTACTCACCGTGCACGCGCACGCCCCGGCGGCGCGGTTTTACGCCCGGAGGGGCTGGCGCCGTCTCGGCTGGCTTCGGGGAGCTCCCTACCACATCCTCGCCAAGGAGCTCGAAAGGGCGGGGGGCGCCGGGATGGCCGGCGCCCCCTCTTGATCGGATTCAGCCCGGGAAGCCCTCGAGCAGCTTCTCCACCTCTTCCTTGTGCGCGGTCTCGTCCTCGATGATCTCGTGAAGCCGGGCCGCGAGCCCGAGGTCGCCGAAGGCCTCGGCCTGACGCATCCGCTCGGCGTAGCGGGCAAGGGTCTCGGTCTCGGCCTTTAGGATGGCCTCGAGCATCGCTCGCGGGGTTTCGGCCTCGGGGACCGGTGCCGGCCGGGTGGTGGGCACCCCACCCAGGGCCACGATCTTGTCGGCGAGGAACTGGGCGTGGCTGAGCTCCTCCTTGACCTCTTCCAGGAAAAGGTCCCGCAGGGCGGGGCGGTAGGGCCCCTTGACCCGGGCGGCGAACGTGGTGTAGGTAATTATGGCTTCGTACTCGTGGGCGAGGTCTTCGTTCAGTGCTTGGACAAGTGCTTCACGATCCATCGTCTGCCTCCGTACAAAATCATAACAGATATGAGTATAAATGTCAAGGAAGGGTCCCCGATCGGATCTTCCGCAATACCGAATCTGCCGGATTGGGGCCAAGAAGGTTGTTGTATGAGGAGCTACCGTCGCCTTGCGGTGCCCGTGAAATTCCGGTCACGAACCGCAAGCCTACCTTCTCCCAGGTTTGGGGCAAGCGCTCTGGTCTAGAGCTGGGGGGCTCAACCTCCGGGGAGACGTTGCTACTGTCCGCGGCGCTGGAAGAGCCCCTCAAGCAAGAGCACCAATACCCCGATTACAACCAGGGCGTCCGCCAAGTTGAAGACCGGCCATAGCCCGGGTCCGATGTCGAGGTAGTCGATGACGTAACCGCGTCCGATCCGATCGATGGCGTTACCGAGCGCGCCGGCGGCGATCAGGGAGAGGGAGAACCGCGTCCATAGGGCACTCCTGCCGTAGCCGAGGCAGAGCAGGATCAGCACTCCCACGGCGAGGCTCAGCCAGCCGAGGAGCTCGCTGTTTCCCTGAAAGAGGCCGAAGGCGATGCCGGTGTTTTTCACGTAGGTCAGATAGAGCCCGGGGAGGAAGGGGTCCGGCACCGGATCGAGGTTGCGCTCGGCCCAGAGCTTGAAGATCTGGTCGAGCACGATCAGGGCCGGCACCAGGAAAGTGGCCACGCCCCGAGTCTAGCACGACGTCGCGGTCTCCTATATAATCGGGCGCTGAGACGCGCCGCGGGCGCGAGGGGAGAAGAGCCATGTCCAGGATCTGCGAAGTGAGCGGAAAAAGGCCGGTTGTGGCCAACAAGATCGTCCGCCGCGGCAAGGCGAAGCGGGAGGGCGGCGTAGGTAAGAAGACCACCGGCATCACGAAGCGCAAGCAGTACCCCAACCTCCGCAAACTTCGGGTGCGGGTGGCGGGCAAGACGATCACCCTCAAGGTGGCGATGAGCCACGTGGACAAGGTCTACGAGGCCCTACCCCGGCTGCGAGGGATGAAGCTCGAGCAGATGAGCGAGGCCGAGATCAAACGCGCCTTGCTCCGCCTGCTCCGCTAACGGAATCTGCGAGCGTCCCCCGGGGCCGGTGCCCCGGGGATTTTGCGTGCATGCGTTGCGGGGCCGCGATGCGCTTTCCGGGGTCTCGCTCTGCATGCCCGCGGGATGCGCTGCCCCCTGACGGTTCTTGGTCGCGAGCATCCGGCAGCGGGCCGGCGCGCTCACGCTTCGGGACGTGTCCCCTGGCCCTGCTGCTGATTTTCCGTTGTCGCGGCCCCGTTTTTCCGGCCTCCGGTGAGCACTCGCGCGGGGGGCGGGACGGACCGGCCCGGATGGACGAGGGGGCTGTCATGGTCCACGACGACGTCGAGGCTGCCCCCCGGAGAAGCCCGTCGAGGTGTCTAGGCGTTCCGGGTACCCCACCGCCGGCGGGCGTGGGCCCGCGTTCCGCCACTAGCCGGCCGGCTCCTGGGACGGCGCGGGGCGGGCGTCCCCGCCTCCCTTGCCTTCGGGGATAAAGGTCAGAAGGGGTTCGGCCTCGAAGCGGACCTCGCCTGGGATCCGGCCCTTACGCTTGGCCCAGCGGTAAGCATGGTCCCAGGTCTTGCAGAAGGCGCAGACCTCGCCGGTGGTCGGGTAGCCGCAGCGTTCGCATTCCCGGAGCGCGACCTCTTCGGCGGAAAGCCCTTTCTGCAAGACCGGCTCGATCTTCTTCAGGTACTGTTCGAGGAAGGCCTGCTTGGTACCCGGCATCGCGGTCTCGAGCTTGTTGAGCGCTTCCTTGTAAAGGAGGCTCTTCGCCCCCGCCGCGAAGGGGCACTCCTCGTGCTGGTAAGGAAGCCGCCGGAGCAGCGTATAGGCGAGGATCTCGCGCTCGGTAAGTAGGTAGAGCGGCTTGACCCTTTTCGCGAGCTTTTCCTTGGCAGGAAGCACCGGGTCCTGGCGCACGAGGGCGTCGGTCTGCCAGTGGAGGACGTTGCCCAGAAGGACGCTTGCTTCGTCGTCGAGGTTGTGGCCGGTGGCGACCACGTCGAAGCCCTCCTCCACCGCCACCCGGTTCATCACGTAGCGCTTGGTGAGGCCGCACACCGAGCAGGTACGGCGGCGGGTGAGCTCGGCGAGCTCGGGGATGGTCAGTCGGTAAGTTTCTTTCAAGTCGACCACGATCAGGGGAAGGCTCCGCTCCTCGGCGAAGCGGCGGGTGGCCTCGAGGGCCCGTTTCGAGTAGTCCGCGATCCCGAGCTGGATGTGAAGCCCGGTGGTGTGGAAGCCGAGGCGGCGGAGCACCTCCCAAAGAGCGATCGAGTCCTTGCCGCCGGAGACCGCCACCAGCACCCGGTCCTCTTTTTTCAGCATCCGGTGGCGGCGGATCGCCCGCTCGACCTGGTGCTCGAACCACTCGAGGTAGTGCTCGGGGCAGAACGCCCGGCCCTGCCGCCGGACCTCGACCGCGGCCTTCCTTCCACAGACGGCGCACTTCACCGCTTGCCCCCGGAGACGGCGGAGATGATCTCGAGGGTGTCGTCGTCGGCGACCTCGTCGTCCAGGGTCAAGAGCTCCTCGCCCCGGGCGACGATCACCCCTTCGGGGACGATGCCGAGCTCCTCCAGGACCTCGCGGACCTTTTTCGGACCTTTTAGCTCGCGCTCCTCTCGCTCCGGCGTACGCAGGACGACCCGCATCCTAGACACCCTAGCACATGGATCGGTGTCCAAAAGATGCTCTGGGCTAGGGTTGGCTCCGCGCCACTGGGAAGGGCCGTTGGTCGCGGTTGCTGTGGGGCCGGTGGGTCCGCCGGTTTCGTTCCCCGGCCCGGGCACAGGAAGAGGGGATGGGGCGCGGCAAGTTCGGTCCGGCCTGTTGGGAGGGCGCGGGGGAGCCCGGGGCCGGTACCGAGGTCGGTTTCTCCGGTCGGCGCGTCGAATTGCCGGGGGTCCCCATCCGCCGAGACCCCGCCGAGATCGCGCGGAACGGCGCGATCCCCCGGGTTGCAAGCGGCGGGCGAGGCCGGCGCGGGCGGCGTTCGGGTACGGGAGCTTGAGGGGTGGAGGCGCCCGCTTTCCGGCCCAGGGCCCAAGCCCCGGCACGAATCGACCGGTCGCCCGGCTTCCGCGAAGACCTACCCACGGGAGCGCCGAGCTCCGCTCCGGGCTCCGGTTGGGGTTGGTTCTTCGATGGAGCCCTCGCCAGCCCCCCGGCTACCGGGGTATAGTGGGCTAAGCCAAGTAGGAGGCGGCTTCGATGCGCTTTTTCGTGGTTGGAGACGTTTCCGTTGACCTCATCTACCTGGTGGACCGGCTCCCCGAGCCCGGGGAAGAGGTCGCCGCAAAAAGGATGCTCTACCGCCCCGGAGGGGCCGCCGCCACCGTGGCGGCCCAGCTCGCGAGCCTTGGGCACACGGTCTTTCTCGCCTCCCGGGTGGGGAGCGGGCCGCTTTCGGCGATCGCGCTGGAGGGGCTTAAGGCCGCCGGAGTGGATCTTCGCTACCTGCAGGAAGACCCCGAGCACCCCACCACCAACGTCCTCGTCTTCCTCTTTCCCGGGGGCGAGCGGAGCATGGTGGCGAGCGTGGGGGCGAGCCGCTATCTCGATGCTTCCAGGTTCAAGCCCCGGATGCTGGACACGATCGACGCGGTGATCGTCTCGGCCTACGCCCTGGTCGGCGGCCCCCAGAGGGAGTACGCCGCGAAGGCGATGGCCGCCGCCAAGAAGCGGGAGATCCCGGTTTTCATCGACCT
>JALSJG010000038.1 GCA_026989475.1 Thermaceae bacterium
TTCTGGCGAACCCTCCGGCTTTTTACCGCCACCTGACCGGTGAGGAAAACCTTTTAAGCTGGCTGGCGTTGCAGGGTCGGAAGGTGCGGAGGGAAGCGGTGGAACCGGTGATCGAGGAACTCGGGTTACCACTCGGCCGGCCGGTCCTCGCCTACTCGAGCGGTATGCGGAAGAGGCTCGCGCTCGCCAGGATTTTTCTGGCCCAACCCCGGGTCCTGCTCCTCGACGAGCCCGAGACCGCTCTGGACGAGGAGGGGCGGAAGCTCCTCCTGGAGACGATCCACCGGGTGCGGGGGGCAGGCGGGGCGGTGCTCCTTGCCACCCACGACCGGGCTTTCGCCGAGGCCAGCGCCGACCGAGAGGTGGTGCTCTCGTGAGGCGGATCCTGGCGCTTGCCCTCCGGGACCTAAAGCTCGAGCTCCGGGGCCGTACCGGGCTCTTCTCGGCGCTTTTTTTTCTGGGTGTGGTACTTCTAATACTCGGCTTCGCCCTCGGCCCCGAGGAGGATGACCTCCGCCGCGCCGCCCCCGGCGTGCTCTGGGTGGCTCTGGCCTTCGCGGGCAGTCTGCTCGCCGGGCGGGCCTGGGCGGTGGAGGTGGAGAACGACACCCTGGACGACCTCCTCCTCCTTCCCGGGAGCCGGGAATGGATCTACTGGGGAAAATTTCTCTTCCTCTGGGTCCTCTTGTTCCTGGTAAGCCTCCTGCTGCTCTTCCTGGTGGCGGGGATGTTTTACCTGCCGCTTGCCCGGGCGCCGGCGCTGCTTTTGACCCTGGTCCTCGGGGCCACCGGCTACGCCGCCGTCGCCACTTTCTACGCCGGGCTCGTGGTCCGGCTCCCCACCGCCCAACTGGTGCTCCCGATCCTGGTCTTCTCGGTGGTGGTGCCGGTGATCCTGGCGGCGGTGCGGGCGACGATCGGGCTCGCCGAGGGGGCGCCGGTCGCCGAGATCGTCGCCTGGTGGAAGCTTCTTATCGTCTTTGACGTCGTTTACCTCACCGCCTCCAGCTTGCTTTTCCCCTTCGTGATCGAGGGATAGCTGGAGAGGAGCGCGGTGCCGCTCGGGGCCCCGGGGTGGTGCTCCGGCTCGGGCCCGCGCCCGGTCCGGGCGGGCCCTTCCCGGAGCGGATTGGGCGATCCCCCGCCGGCCCCTCGGAATTCCTGCCGGGGACCCCCGCCTGACTCGCGACGCGAGCTCGGCCCGCACGGTGGGAGACGCGTGAAGTTTTCATCTTCATTAAGAACCCCCTCGCTAGCCTGTGGGCAGCATGCGGGTGGAACGGCCGGGAATGGACGGGCTCTCCGCGACCCTCTTGGGTCTTGGCTACCTTTTTCTGCTCGCCGGTTTTTATCTTGCCCTAAAGGCCCCCCCCGACGCGCAACAGGGTTACCTGGTGCGTATCCTCTACCTCCACGTGGCCTCGGCCTGGACCGGCTACCTCGCCTTCATCGTCGCCGGTGTGTATGCGCTTCTTTACCTTCTCCGGGGGCGGCCTGCCTTTGATCGGCTTTCGGCTGCGAGCGCCGAGCTTGGGCTCTGGCTTTCCTTCCTGATGGTGATCGGGGGGATGATGTGGGCCCGTCCTACCTGGGGCGTCTACTGGGTCTGGGAGCCCCGGCTCACCTCGGTGGCGGTGATGATCGCGATCTACATCGGCTACTTCCTGGTCCGTCAGGCGATCGAGGATCCCGAGCTGCGGGCCAAGGCCGCGGCCGCGGTGGCAATTCTCGGGGTGATCAACGTCCCGATCACCTACATGTCGGTCTACTGGTGGCGCTCGATTCACCAGACCGCCACCATCGACGTCATTAACCGCCGGGTGCACATGCCGCCGGAAATGCTCGTCCCGCTTTTCGTCAATCTGGCCGCTTTCACCCTCCTGTACCTGGCCTTTTTGCGGATGAAGGGACGGCTGGCCGCTTTTCTGGCGGCGAAGGAGGAAAGCGATGGGTAACCAGGTTTTTGTCCTGGTGGTCTACGTGCTGACCTACGCCTTCTTGCTGGGGTACACGGCGTACCTCCTGGGGCGGCTTAGGAGGGGGATGTGAAGGCGAAGTACTGGATCGGCCTCTTCGTCGTCGTGGGGGCGATCGGCTACATGATCTGGGGCGGGCTGGGACAGAGCCTGGTTTACTTCATCACCCCCAGCGAATACTTCGAGGAGCCCGTCCGGTATCAGGGAAAGCGGATCCGCCTCGGGGGGATCGTGAAGGAGGGTTCGATCGCGTTCGATCCGAAGGCGCTCGAGCTCCGCTTCATCCTCACCGACGGCGTGGCCGAGGTGCCGGTCTTTCACCAGGGCACGCCCCCGGCGCTTTTCAAGGAGCGACAGGGCGTGGTGGTTGAGGGAAGGTTTCAGGACCAGACCTTCTACGGGGATAACCTGCTGGTCAAGCACTCCGAAACCTACCGTCCCCCCGAGGAGGGCTACACGCCCGAGGACGTTCGCAATCTCATTCGGGAGGCGAAATGAGTCCGGGCGTCGCGGGCAACCTCGCACTGGTCCTGGGCTTTGTGCTGACCGGGACGGGCCTTTTGCTTTCCGTCCTGGCCTGGTGGGCCAAGGACGCCCGTTACGTCGAGGCGGCGAAGCGGGCGGCGGTGGTCTCCTTCCTGGCTTCCCTACTCGCCTTCGCCGCCCTCGAGTGGGCGCTTTTGACCGACGACTTCTCGATCGCCTACACCGCCGAGAACCACTCCACCAAAAGCCCCACCTGGGTCAAGTTCGCCACCTTGTGGGCGGCCCTTGAGGGGTCGATCCTGCTCTGGGCCACCCTTCAGGCCCTTTATACCTTGCTCGCCGCCCGTCGGCTCCGGGACGTCTGGATGGCCCCGGCCGTACTCGGCACGCTCTTTGGGGTGCAGCTCTTCTTTTTCGGGGTCCTGCTCTTCGTGACCAACCCCTTCACCCCGGTACCGAACCCGCCCACCGAGGGTCCGGGACCGAACCCCCTGCTCCAAAACCACTGGATGATGGCGGTCCACCCGGTGCTCATGTACCTGGGCTTCGTGGGAATCAGCGTGCCGTTTGCCTACGCGGTGGCCGCCATGCTCGCCCGGCGTTACCAGTCCTGGGTAGCCGAGACCCGCTGGTGGACGTTGGTCGCCTTTGGCTTTCTAACCGCTGGGATCTTCGCCGGTGGCTGGTGGAGCTACGAGGTCTTGGGCTGGGGCGGCTACTGGGCCTGGGACCCGGTGGAGAACGCCTCCTTCATCCCCTGGCTGTTGCTCGCCGGCTTCCTCCACACGGCGATGGTTCAGGAGCGGCGGGGGATGTTCAAAAGCTGGAACTTCACCTACATCACCCTCGCCTTCGCCGCCACCGTCTTCGGCACCTTTCTGACCCGCTCCGGGGTGATCCAGTCGGTCCACGCCTTTGCCGACGGTCCGGTGGGGCCGGTGTTTTTGGGATTTCTCCTGCTGGTCTTGCTGGTGGGCTTCGGACTGCTCTCCCGGGTGTCGGCGGAGGTCCGCGACCTCGGAGGGATCTCCCTCCTTTCGCGCGAAGGGCTCCTGCTTGGCGGCTCGCTGGTGTTCGCCACCATGGCCTTCGTCGTCGTGCTCGGCACCCTGTTTCCGCTGATCGTCGAGGCGGTTCGCGGGGACGAGGTCTCCGTGGGTGCGCCGTTCTTCGACACGGTGTTTGCCCCCCTCGGAGCCGCCCTGCTGCTTTTGATGGGGGCGGCACCCCTGCTGCCCTGGGGCCGCGTCGACCCTTTCGCCGCCCGTGCGCTTAGCTTCATGCTGAGTGCCCTCGCGCTTTTTACCGCCCTTTCCCTTTTCCTCGGGGCCGGTTTCGGGGTGGCTCTTGGCGTGGGGCTCTTTGCCTACAACCTGGTGGCGGTGGTGGCGCAGGGGGCGCGCGGGGTGGGGGCATGGCGGCGCAAGGGGGAAGGCTACCTTGCGGCCCTCCTCCGTTACCTCGCCCGCGCCCGGCGTCCGGTCGGGGCCCAGATCGTCCACTTCGGGGTGGCCCTGGCAGCGCTCGCGATCGTCTTCAGCCAGGCCTACCGGGTGGACGCCCAGAAGACCCTGGAGATCGGGGAACGGGCGGTGGTGGCCGGGCTCCCCCTCACCCTGCGCCGGCTCGAGGCCCGCGACGAGGGGTTTCGCTTCGCGGTCGTCGCCGAGGTCGAGGTGTCGGGGGCCGGCCGGATGTACCCCCGGCTCCACTACTACCCCACGATGAACAGCCCCCTCGCCGCGCCCCATGTGCGCTACGGGATCTACCACGACGACTACCTGATCCTGCAGGCCTTCGACACCGAAGAGGGCCGCTGGGCGACGCTCCGGATGGTGCGCACGCCGATGGTGCTCTGGCTTTGGGTGGCCGGTGGCATCATCCTCTTCGGGGTTTTCTACATCGTTTCCCCGGGCTTTGCCCGGGCTGCCCGGGGTTCGGAGGTGACGGCTTGAGGAGGTGGGTCTATTTCTCCCTGGTGCCGGTACTCGGCGCGCTCTTTTGGTGGGGGATGCAGCGGGATCCGGGCGAGCTCAAGTCGGTGCTGGTGGGGAAACCCGCCCCAGACTTCGAGCTTTCACTTCTACCCCCCTACCGCGCCGAGTGGGGCGAGCGGTTCCGGCTCTCCGAGCACCGGGGAAAGCCGGTGGTCTTAAACTTCTGGGCCAGCTGGTGTTACCCCGCCTGCTACGAGGAGGCTCCGATCCTCGAGGCGGGCTGGCGCAGGTTCCGGGATCGGGTGCTGTTTTTCGGGGTCAACACCCAAGATCGCGAGGCCGACGCTCTCGAGTTCATCGCCCAGTTCAACCTCACCTTCCCCCACGGTTACGATCCCCGGGGCAAGGTAGGGATCGACTACGGCATGTACGGCGTCCCGGAAACCTTCTTCATCGACGCCGAGGGCCGGGTGCGCTACCGCCACGCGGGGGCGATCACCGCCGCCGAGCTGGAGAAACGCATTCGGGAGGTGCTGCCGTGAGACTCCTTTGGCCCCTGGTTTTCTTCGCCTTCGCCTTCGCCCAGACCCCGACCGGGGAGCCGCCCCCGGACCTGCCTCCCGAGGTCTTCCGGATCGCCTCGGAGCTCCGGTGCCCGGTGTGTCAGGGCGAGAGCGCGGCCGAGTCCAACGCCGGGGTGAGCCAGGAGATGCGCAGGCAGATCGCCGAAATGCTCAGGCAGGGCAAGAGCGCCGAGGAAATCAAGCGCTACTTCGTGGAGCGCTACGGCGAGTGGATCCTCTACGCCCCGCCGAAGCGGGGGATCAACTGGCTGCTCTGGCTCGCGCCTCTGATCGGACTTCTCGTCTTCGGGTTTGGGTTTTGGCGCTACCTCGCCGAAGCCGGTCGGCGCGAGGCGGAGCTCGAGCTCTCGGATGAGGAACTCAAGGCGCTCGAGCGCCGCCTGGAGGGAGAATGATCCTAGTCTACCTTGCGGTGGTCGGGTCCTTGCTGCTCGCGCTCGCGGTGGTGCTCGCCCCCCTGCGCAAGGCACCCCGCCCCTTTCCGGAAAACCCCCGCCCCCAGGA
>JALSJG010000039.1 GCA_026989475.1 Thermaceae bacterium
CGGTGCTGGTTTCCCACGCGAACTACCGCCCCCTCGCCGGAGGCCCGGAAAACCGCCACCTAAACGACGCCCAGCTGGAGGCGCTAAAGGGCCGGGGGGCGGTGGTCGGGATCGTGCTCTATAACCGTTTCCTGGACCCGGGCTGGGAGCGCACCGCCCCCGCCACCCCCCGCGCCCGGGTGCGCCGGCACGCCGAGGCGGTAGCCCGGACGCTCGGGTGGGAGGCGGTGGGCATCGGCTCGGACATGGATGGGGGCTTCGGGGCCGAGAGCCTGCCCGCCGGCATCCGCTCCCACCGGGACTGGCCGGCCCTCGCCGGCGAGCTCGGTCCCCACGCCCCCGGGGTACTCGGGGAAAACTGGCTCGGCTGGCTCCGGAGAGCCCTCCCCGAAAACTAGGGGGCCGGGGCGGGTCGCCCCGGCCCCTAGGACCCAAGGACCTATCGCGCCTCCATCTTGCTCTTGATCTTCTTGAGGCGGAAGTTATCCTCCCGCTCGCGCTGCTCGAGCACCATCCGGATGTAACGCACCTGCTCATCGAGCCCGGGGATCACCACCTGCTCGAGCGCGTTTACGCGCCGGGTGGTTTTCTTAATCTCCTCGCCGATCATCCGGAGCCGGGTCTCGGTGTTCGCCACCTCGACCAAGGCCTCGGCGAACTCCCGGAAGGCCCGCTGGGCGGCGAGCGTCTGCCCCCCGGTCGCGATCGGGCTGGCCGCCGCCCGGCCGGGCCAAGTCACCTTGAGGCGGGGAACCTTGGTACCCCAGACGTTCTCCACCTCGGCCTCCACGCCTTCCACCGGAACCACGCCGAGGCTTAGGGTTTCCACCGCCTCGGGACCGTCGAAGGCCTTGGCCAAGAAAAGCGCGAGATAAGCCTCCTTCGCCGCCTGGGTAAGACGCTCCCGGGCGGCGACGGTGCCGGCGACCAGCTCGAAGAACTCGGCGACCAGCGCGTCCCGCTTTTTCTTCAAAAGATCCGCTCCCTTCTCCGCCAGCTTCTTCTGGTTTCGCTTTTGGAGAAGGGTCATCCGGGTGGGGCTGATCTGCTCCACGGCTCCCCCTTCCGGCTAGGCCCCGGCGACGGCGGTGAAGTCCTCGAGCTTGTACTTCCCGTAGTACTTCTCGATGTGCTTCTTCGAAATCCGCGAGAGCGCCGACTCCGGCAGCATCGACAAGAGCGCCCAGGAGAGGTTCAAGGACTCCTCGATCGAGCGGTTCTGGTCGCCCTGGTTCAGGAAGAACTTCTCAAAGGCGTCGGCGAACTCAAGGTACTTGCGGTCGGTCTCGGTAAGCGCGTCCTCACCGATGATCGCCACCAGCTTGCGGATGTCCACGCCGTTGGCGTAGGCGGCGTAGAGCTGGTCGGCGACCTGCTTGTGGTCCTCCCGGGTCTTGCCCTCGCCGATGCCGTTGTTCATCAGCCGGGAGAGCGAGGGCAGGGGGTCGATCGGCGGGTAGATCCCCTTCCGGTGCAGCTCCCGGGAGAGCTGGATCTGCCCCTCGGTGATGTACCCGGTGAGGTCGGGGATGGGGTGGGTGCGGTCGTCGTCGGGCATGGTGAGGATCGGGAACTGGGTCACCGACCCCTTCTTGCCCACGATCACCCCGGCGCGCTCGTAGATCGTCGCCAGGTCGGTGTACATGTAGCCGGGGTAGCCGCGCCGCCCGGGCACCTCCTCGCGGGCCGCCGAGATCTCCCGCAGCGCCTCGCAGTAGTTGGTCATGTCGGTGAGGATGACGAGCACGTGGTAGTCGTGCTCGAAGGCGAGGTACTCGGCGACGGTGAGGGCCATGCGCGGGGTCAGGATCCGCTCGATGGTGGGGTCGTCGGCCTTGTTCAAAAAGAGCACGCTACGGGAGAGCGCCCCGGTGCGCTCGAACTCGTTCACGAAGAACGAGAGCTCGCGCTGGGTGATGCCCATGGCGGCGAAGACCACCGCGAACTGCACGTCCTCGCCGGGCACCGTGGCCTGGCGGGCGACCTGGGCGGCAAGCTCGTTCGCAGGCAGGCCCGAGCCGGTGAAGATCGGAAGCTTCTGCCCGCGCACCAGGGTGTTCATCACGTCGATGGCGGAGATGCCGGTCTGGATGAACTCTTCGGGCTTCCTCCGGGCCACCGGGTTGATCGGCTGGCCGATGATCGGCAAACGCTTTTCCGGGGTCACCGGGGGAAGGCCGTCGATCGGCTTCCCGATGCCGTTGAAGCGCCGGCCCAGCATCTCCTTGGCGACTCCGAGCCGGGCCACGTCCTCAACCAGGCTCACCTTGGTGGTGGCGAGGTCGAGCCCGGTGGTCTCCTCGAAGACCTGAATGACCGCGTACTCCTCGCTGACCTCGATGACCTGGCCGCCGCGAACCCGGCCGCTCCCGTCCGTGATCTCGACGATCGCGCCGTAGGCGAGGTCCTTCGCGTTTTCCACGAAGAGGAGCGGCCCCGAGATGTAGCTGATCGAGGTGTATTCCTTCTTGAGAAGGTCCATGCTCCCTCCTTAGGCCGTGGCCTTGAAGGCCTCCCCGATCTCCTTCAAGACGCCCTCGAGGTAGGCGGGGAACTCGTCCTCGGCCACGTAGCGGGCGCGGGCGATCTTCTCGAGCACCGGGTGCCCGATCACCTCCTCGATCGGGGTGCCGGCCTGGATCGCCTCCTCGGCGGCGTGGTAGTAGTCGAGGATCATGGTCATCATCCCGTAGGCCTTCTTCAGGGAGCAGTAGGCGTCCACCGGGTCGAAGGCGTTTTGCTGCAGGAAGGCCTCGCGGATCAGCCGGCCCACCTCGATGACGAGGCGCTCGGCGTCTTGCAGGGCGTCGGGACCGACGAGCTGGACCACTTCCTGAAGGCTGGCCTCGCGCTGCAAAAGCTCGCTGATCGCGTCCCGCTTTTCGGGGTAATCCTCGGCGACGTGGCTTTTGTACCAGGGATCGAGGATCGGGCCGAAGAGCGAGTAGGAGCCGTTCCAGTTGATCGCCGGGAAGTGACGCCGGTAGGCGAGCGAGGCGTCGAGCCGCCAGAAAGCACCGACGATTCGAAGGGTGGACTGGGTGACCGGCTCCGACATGTCGCCGCCCGGGGGGCTCACCGCGCCCACGATCGAGATCGCCCCGGGCTCGCCGGCGAGGCTCACCGTGCGCCCGGCCCGCTCGTAGAAGGCGGCGAGACGGGCGGCGAGGTAGGGCGGGTAGCCCTCCTCCGCCGGCATCTCCTCGAGCCGGGAGCTGATCTCCCGGAGCGCCTCCGCCCAGCGGCTCGTGGAATCGGCCATGAGCGCCACGGCGTAGCCCTGGTCGCGGAAGTACTCGGCGATGGTCACCCCCACGTAGATGCTCGCCTCGCGGGCGGCCACCGGCATGTTCGAGGTGTTGGCGATCAGCACGGTGCGGTGCATCAGCGGCCCGCCGGTCTTCGGGTCCTCGAGCTCGGGGAACTCGACGAGCACGTCGGTCATCTCGTTCCCGCGCTCGCCGCAGCCGATGTAGACGACGATGTCGGCGTTCGACCACTTGGCCAAGGACTGCTGGGTGACCGTCTTCCCCGAACCGAAGGGCCCGGGAATCGCCGCCGTTCCGCCCATGGCGAGGGGAAAGAGGACGTCCAAAATCCGCATTCCGGTGAGAAAGGGCTCGTCGGGATCGAGCTTTTTCTGGACCGGACGGGCCTTACGCACCGGCCAGGTGTGGTACATCTTGAGCTCGGTCCCGTCCTCTAAGACGGCGATGACCTCCTCGACGGTGTACTCGCCCTCGGGCTTGATCTCCTTGATCTTACCGGTGACCCCCGGCGGCACCAGGATCTTGTGGGTGAACTGGAACTCGGGGACGGTGCCAAGCACGTCGCCCCCGGTCACCTCGTCGCCGGGCTTTTTGAGCGGGGTCCAGGCCCACTTCTTCTCCCGGTCGAGGGCGGGGACGAAGATTCCCCGGGCGATGAACGCACCCGCGGTGGCCTGAATCTTGTCGAGGGGGCGCTGAATGCCGTCGTAGATCGCGTTCAGCATCCCCGGCCCAAGCTCGACCGAGAGCGGTACCCCGAGGCTCACCACCGGCTCGCCCACCTGCAGGCCGGAGGTGTCCTCGTAGACCTGGACGAAGGCGGTGTCGCCGTCGAGCCGGATAATCTCGCCGAGGAGCCCCTCCTTACCCACCTTGACGATATCGAACATGCGGGCCCCGTGCATGCCCTTGGCGATCACCGCCGGACCCGCAATCTTCCGAATGACTCCTTCCCGCATGCTTCCTCCCTAGAGCTTGATCTCGTAGCCGATGGTGGCCTTGACCAGGCGGCGGATGTAGCCTTTGGCGTCGCCCCCCTCCTCGGCGAAGGCGAAGCCGAGCGAGGGGAAGGGCAAAACCACCGGGAGTGCCCGGCCCCGGAGCTCGCGGGCGAGGAGGGCCTGGGGATCCGCCACCAACCCCTGATCCACCGCGAGGAGGGCGAGGTCGTCGCGCCGGGCGAGCTCCCGGAGCTTGGCCTCGGCCTCCTCGGGGCGCTCGGCGACGTGCACCTCAAGCCCCGCGAGGCGGAAGCCCGAGGCGCTCTCGCGATCGGTGAGGACGGCGATCTTCACCCGCAGCTCACCTCCCTACGGACCGCCTCCTCCGGCAACCGGTAGTAGGCGCGCCGGGCGAGGAGCCGTACCCGCGCCCCCTCCCACTCCCGGCGGCGGACGTAGTCAAGCACCAGACCCGGCCCCAGGACGTCGGTCGCCGCCCGTGCCGCCCGGGCGAGCAAAAAGCAGCGGGCTCGGCGCTCGAGCTCGGCCAGATCCCGCACCCCGGCGAAGGCGGAAAGCGGCGTGTTCTGGAGCTCGTCCACCGCCTCGAGCTCGTCGCCGGCGATCCGGGCAAAAAGCGCCCGGTTCACGTAGCGGCCGCCGGGGACGAAGTAACGCTCGGGCTCCTCCGCACCCCCCAACGCTGCCAGCTTGAAGGCGGTGGCCAGGTTGGTGAGCTCGAGCTCGTCCTTGAAGTAGGCGGCAAAGGGATCCCCGAAGCGGGCGGCCTCCCGCACCAGCTCGGCGAGGAAGGAGCGGTCGAGCAGGAGTTCCACCTCGAAAGGATCCTGGGCCTCGGCCACCGCCCGCCTTAGCGCCCGGGCCAAGGGGTGGCCCGGCAGGACCAGCACCTGGGCCATCGCCGCGGCGTCGGCGGCCTCGAACAGGGCATGAAGCACCGGCTCGGGAAGGCTGCCGCCCGAAAACCGGCCGCGCACCTCCTCAAGAGGGCGGCCGCTGGCCTTGGCCCGGAGGATCGCCTTGACGTTGGCGAGATCCGCCCGGAGAAAGAGCAGCCGGAGCGCCTCCCGGGCCTCGCCGGAGGCGAGCCCCTCGAGATCGGCGACCCGGTGACGGTAGAGCTCGCTCACCGCCCGGTCCACGTCGGAGAGCCCCTCGCCGGTGAGGTAGGCCCCGTAGGGGGTTTCGGCGAGCATGCGGAGGTAATCCTCAAACCCCACCGCTA
>JALSJG010000040.1 GCA_026989475.1 Thermaceae bacterium
GGTCGAGCGTGAGCACGAGCTCGCGCACGCGCTTTTGACCGGACCGATCCTCGGCGCTGACCTTAAGCCTCACCTCTCCGGAGCGCGGGGCCTTGACCTTAAACCGGAAGAAGACGAGCTTCTTCCCTCGCTCGCTCTCGGGTAGAACCTCGGTGCCGCCGGCGCGCACGCTCACCACGCCGGTGTCGTCAAAGGCGTAGCCTTCCACCACCGCTTCCTGCCCCTTGGCCACCGCGCCCCCGCTCGGCCGGACCACCCCGACGAAGGGGGGTGTTTCGTCCGACCGCGAACCGCAGGCCGCAAGCAGCAGGGGAAGGCCCAAAAGAAGAAGGGGATGCAAGCGCATCCCCTCCAAGGTACTACGCTCGACCAGCTAGCGGTCCGGAGCGAAGCAGCCCAAAGACCAACTTCGCATCCACCCGCGTCCAGTCCAAAAGCGATAGCCTACCCGGCACCGAACCCGAAAGGAGGCCCAGGTCCTCACCCCAGTGACCCTCAAGCCCCCGAACACCGAAACGCCGCCTCCACCCCCAAAGGAAAGCTTCCGCCCTCCCCAGGAACCTTCCGAAGAATCTAGCCGAACCGCACCCGCACCGAAAACCCGATATGTGCGGCCGTCCACCGTCATCTCACGAGGCCGTGGGGTAACGCGTGAACCGAGTGCTTTTACCCCGACCCCAGGCCCGGGCTGCCGAAAGAGCGAAAAAGGACTGTTTCCACGCTTACGTGGTGTACTCCGCGTTGATCTTCACATACCCCTCGGTCAGGTCGCAGCCCCAGGCCTCGGCCACGAAGGGACCCATCCGGAGATCGGCGAAAACCCGGACCTCGGCGCGCTGCATCGCCCGCACCGCCTCGGCGTGGTCGAAGGAGAGCGCGCCCCCGTCGTAGAGGGGGATGCCCTCGAGCTCAATCCGCACCCGGGCCGGGTCCAGCTCGGCCCCGGAGTAGCCGAGCGCCGCCAGCACCCGTCCCCAGTTGGGGTCGTTGCCGTAGACCGCGGCCTTCCAAAGGGCACTCCCCGCAACCGCCCGGGCCGCCCTCCGGGCGTCCTCGAGGCTCGCCGCCCCGGCCACCCGCACGTGGATCAGCTTCGTCGCCCCCTCGCCGTCGGCGGCGATCTGGCGCGCGAGCTCCCGCGCCACCGCCTCCACCGCGCCCCAGAAGAGCCCCCGCTCCACCCGACCCTTCACCCCGCTCGCAAAGAGCGCCGCCATGTCGTTGGTGGAGGTGTCCCCATCCACAGTGACCTGGTTGAAGGTGGCGTTCACCACCTCGGGCCAGCGCGCGCGGAGCTCCTCCGCGTCCACCTCGGCGTCGGTGAAGAGAAAGCCGAACATCGTCGCCATCTGGGGGTGGATCATCCCGCTCCCCTTGGCCACCCCCACCACCCGGGCCCCGCCCGGCAGGCGGGCCTCTGCGAGCTTGGGCCGGGTGTCGGTGGTCATGATCGCCTCCGCCACCGGGTCCGCCTCCGGCCCCAGAACGATACCGGGCAGGGCCGCCGCGATCCGCTCCACCGGAAGCGGCACCCCGATCACCCCGGTGCTCGCGGTGAGCACCTCCTCGGGCGAAACCCCAAGGCGCTCCGCCGCCAGCTCGGCCATCTTGAGGTCGGCCGCGACCCCCGCCTCGCCGGTGGCGGCGTTGGCGTTGCCGGCGTTCACCAAAAGACCGCGAAGCCCCTTGCCCGAAGCATAGAGCTGACGCCCCCGCAACACGCAAGGCGCCGCCGCCCGGTTGGTGGTGGCCACGTAGGCCCAGGCCACCGGCATGCCAAACCGGACCAGGGCCAGGTCAGGATTGCCCGAGGGCTTGATCCCCGCCCGAGCGATGCCGCCGGAAAAACCCTCCGGAAACCTCATGCCCTGGATTCTAGGGCCAAACCCCCTCGCGGGCGAGCCCAAGCGTCTCCTCAAGGCCATAGACCGCGTTCAGGTTCTGCACCGCCTGGCCCGCCGCCCCCTTGACCAGGTTGTCGATTGCGGCGAAGACCACGAGCCAACCCGTCCGCGCGTCCATCCGGGCCGAGATCCAGACGGTGTTCGCTGCCCAGACCCCCTTGGTCCGGGGAAGCGCGTCCTCCACCCGGACGAAGGGCTCCCCCTGGTAGAAGTCGCGGAGCAGGTCGAGGGCAGCCTCGGTCCCGATCCCCTCGCCGGGCTTTAAATAGGCGGTAACCAGGATCCCCCGGGTCATCGGCACCAGGTGGGGAACGAAGGTCACCCGCGCCGGCGCCTCGGGGCCCCAGGTAACAAGCCAGCGCCCCTGCGCCCGCGCCCGGCCCAGGTTCTGCTCGATCTCGGGGGTGTGCCGGTGGGTCCCGGCGGGCTTATAAGCCTTGTAGTCCTCGTTGACCTCGGCGAAGGCGGTGCCGGCGGCTTCCCGCCCCGCCCCCGAGACCCCGCTGGCCGCGTTGACCAGCGCCTCTTCCACGAGCCCCTCGGCAAAGAAGGGCGCGAGCGCGAGGCTCGCCGCGGTCACGTAGCAGCCGGGGTTCGCGACCAAGCGGGCGCCTGCGAGTTCCTTCCGGTGGAGCTCGACCAGCCCGTAGCGGGCCTCCTTCAAAAGGTCCGGCGCCTTGTGGGGCATCCGGTACCAGGCCTCGAAGACCTCCCGGGAAAGCCGGAAGTCGGCGGAGAGGTCCACGACCCGGCGCCCCTCGGCAATGAGCCTGGGGGCGAGCTCCATCGCCACGCCGTTCGGGGTGGCGAGGAAGACCACTTCGGCCTCAGCCACCGCCGCGTTCAGGTCGGTAAACGGGGGCCCCTCCACGAGCTGCGGCCAAACCGCGGTCGCCGACTGGCCGGCGTGGGTGCGGCTCGAAAGCCCCACCAGCTCGACCTCGGGGTGCGCCTTCAAAAGGCGGATCAGCTCGGCGCCCCCGTAGCCGCTCGCGCCCACCACCGCAGCCTTGATCATGCCGCCCCCACCAGGTAGCGGAGCACCGCCTTGGCCGCGTGGAGGCGGTTTTCCGCCTGGTCGAAGATCCGGCTCCGGGGGTGGTAGGCCACCTCTTCGGTGACCTCCTCGCCGTAGTGCGCCGGCAGGCAGTGGAGAAAGGCGGCGGTGGGCTTTGCCCGCTCAAACAGGGCGAGGTCCACGGTGAAACCGGCGAAGTCCCGGCGCCTTTGCTCGGCCTCCTCCTCCTGGCCCATCGAGGTCCAGACGTCGGTGTAGACCGCGTCCGCCCCCTCCACCGCAAGGATGGGATCGCGCACGATCTCCGCCGGGATCGGCTCGGGCGGGTCGTAACCCTCGGGGATCGCCGCCACCAGGCGCACGCCCAGCATCCCCAGGGCCTTCGCTAGCGAGACCAGCACGTTGTTGCCGTCCCCGACCCAGGCCACCCGGAGCCCCCGCAGGTTGCCGAAGGCCTCCTCGAGCGTCATCGCGTCGGCGAGCGCCTGCAAGGGGTGGGCGCGGTCGGAGAGGGCGTTGATCACCGGCACCGAGGCGCGCTCGGCGAGCTCGGCCACGGTCTCGTGACGAAAGACCCGGGCGGCGATGCCGGCGGTCCAGCGCTCGAGGTTCTTGGCCACGTCCCGCACCGGCTCCCTCTCGCCGAGGCCGATCCCCCGCTGGTCCAGGTAGAGGGGGTGGCCGCCGAGCTCGAAGACCGCGATCTCCAGGGTCGCCCGCGTCCTGAGGGAGGGTTTTTCGAAGATCAAGGCCCAAGTCTTGCCGGCGAGCTCCCGCCCCCGGTAGCCCTCGGCCTTCATCCGGTGGGCGTCGTCGAGCACCTTCCGGAAGGCCTCGGGGCTCAGGTCGTCGACGTCGAGCAGATCCCGCGGCTGCATGGATCCAAGTTTAAACCCAATATTTATGCTGACGAAGGTTTCGTATTGAAAATATTTAGTTATTGAACTATTCTCGGGGCGTGGAGACGAACGGCTTCCTGGCCCTGCTCTGGCGCATCCAGCGGCGCGTGCTCGAGCACGCCCGCCCCTGCCTCGAGGCCCTCGGCACCCGCCCCCAGCACGTCTTCCTCCTCGCCCAGGCCGCCCGCGGCAAGCGCCCGGGGGAGATCGCCCAAACCCTCCACCTGCCCCCTCCGAACGTGAGCCACCTGCTCGGAGACCTGGAGGAAAAGGGCTGGATCGAGCGGCGGCCCGACCCGAAGGACCGTCGCCGGCTCCTCCCCGAGCTCACCCCCGAGGGGCATCGGCGGCTCGAGGCCGCCCGGCGCTGCCTTGCCGAGGCGAGCGCCCGGCTTCTCGAAAAGCTCGCCCCCGAGGAGCGAAAAACCCTGCTTTTCCTCCTCGCCAAGCTGGAGGAAGAGGATGGCTAGCTCCCGTACCACCCTCACCCTGGTCGGCGTCTTCCTCGGGATCTTCCTCGCCGCCCTGGACCAGACCATCGTCGCCACCGCCCTTCCCCGCATCGTCGCCGAGCTCGGCGGGGTGGAGAAGTACGCCTGGGTCGCCACCAGCTACCTCCTCGCCTCGACGGTGGCGGTGCCGATCTTCGGCCGCCTCGCTGACCTCATCCCAAGCCGAAGCCTGCTCTTTTGGGCCATCGTGATCTTCCTTTTGGGCTCGGCGCTGAGTGGCCTTGCCCCCAGCATGGACGCCCTGGTCCTCTTCCGGGGACTGCAGGGTCTGGGCGGCGGCGCGCTCTTCGCCGTGGCGGTCACGGTGATCGGGCTCTTGATCCCGCCCCGGGAACGGGGGCGGATCCAGGGGGCGTTCGGGGCGATCTTCGGCATCGCCAGCATCGTCGGGCCCTGGCTTGGGGGCCTGCTCACCGACCACCTCTCCTGGCGCTGGGTCTTCTACATCAACATGCCGGTGGGGGCGGTGGCGCTTGGGTTCATCGCCCGCTACATGCCGGCGACGCCCCCGCCCTCCCGGCACCGCTTCGACCTCGCGGGGGCGATCGCGCTGGTGCTCTGGACCGTGCCCCTCTTGCTCGCGCTCTCCTGGGGCGGCACCACCTACGCCTGGACCGACCCGATCGAGCTCGGCCTCTTCGCCCTCGCCGCCCTCGGGCTCGTTTTCTTCGTCTGGGTGGAACTCCGCGTTCCGGAGCCGCTTTTTGACCTCTCCCTTTTACAAAACCCGGTCTTTCGCTACGCCAGCGCGGCGCTCTTCTTCTTCGGCGCCGCCTTTCTCTCGGCGATGTTCTTCCTGCCGCTATACCTCATCGAGGTCAAGGGGATCAGCGCCACCCACTCCGGCCTCACCCTCCTCCCCCTCACCCTGGGGGCGATCCTTGGGAGCCTGGGCGCCGGCACGCTCGCGAGCCGGACCGGCCGGTACAAGGCCTGGATGCTCGCGGGGAACGCCTGGTTGCTCCTCAACTTCCTCGCCATGCACCGGGTGATCGCGCTCGATACCCCGCTATGGCTCGTCTTGCTCCTGATGGTGAGCATGGGGCTCGGGCTCGGTCCCTCGATGCCGCTTTACACCCTGGCGGTGCA
>JALSJG010000041.1 GCA_026989475.1 Thermaceae bacterium
AGCAAGGAACCCGACCCCGAGCAAGGTCAGCAAAACCGCGAGTACCTTAGCGGAATCGAGCCGCTCGCCCAGCCACAGCGCGCCCATCAAAGCCACCCAAGCTGGGGCGGTGTAGAGCAAGACCGAGGCCAGCGCGGCGCCGCCGTAGGCCACCGCGAGTTGGTAGCTGCCGTAAAACCCCGCCACCCCCACGGCCCCGAAAAGCAGCGTGGGGAAGAGGACCGTGCGCCCAAGATGGAGCCGCCGCCGGAACAGCGCGTGAAGAAAAAAGAAAAACCCTCCGATCAGCGCCCGAAAAAAGGCCACCTCAAGGGGGCTCAGCCCGGCCCGAAAGGCGAACTTGGCCACCGGGCCGATGAGCGCCCAGGACGCCGCCGCCAACAGGATGAAGAGGTAGCCCACGGGAGCATTTTGCCAGGAAACCGCAGGCAGAGAATAGAATGAGCGTGGTGAACCTTTTCGATCGGGTTGAGTTCGAGCGCTGGTGGAACCAAGCCCAGCATACCCTGCAGTCGGCTGAGCGCGACGCCCACGAGGGAGATTTCGCGTGGGCCTGTTTCAAAGCCCAGCAGGCGGGGGAATACGCGCTCAAAGGCCTCCTTCGGGGCTTCGGCAAACGCCTCGCCGGTCACTCGGTAAACCGATTGCTGGGGGAGCTCGCCGCGCTTGGGCTTAAACCCTCACCTGAGCTCGTGAGGGCGGGGAAAGCGCTCGACTTTTTCTACATACCGACCCGCTACCCCGACGCATTTCCCTCCGGCAGCCCGCACGAATATTTCTCGGAGGAAACCGCAAAGGAAGCACTGCATCATGCCCGGCAAGTTCTCGACTGGACTCTCGAGGTTGCTCGCGAAGCGGGAGCGTGAACGTAACCTGCTCATAGAAGAAGCACGCGCCTACGCAGAGCGCGTGCAGAAAGCGCTTCCAGACGCTCGGGTTTACCTCTACGGTTCGGTAGCCCGAGGCGACTTTCACGACGAAAGCGATATTGATCTGCTCGTGGTCTCCGAGCTGCTACCCCAAGACCCGCTCGAGCGCCTCCGGCTGCTTTACCGCTTTGTCGAGGGCCGGGAAGAGCCCAAGGGGTTAAAGCCTGAGGAGCTCGAGGGCGTCTGGTGGCTCGAGGACGCAATTCCGCTATGACCCCCCATTTGGGGGTATTCCATCCCGGACCCACCCCCTAGACTCAGGTTGACCCGCGAGGGTCACGCACTCTCAGAAGGCCGACCGAAGATCCGTAACATCATCGGCGGCCAAAGGTTAAGGAGGGATAGGAATATGAGGAAGAACAAGACCAAAGGCTTCACCCTGATCGAGCTGCTGATCGTCATCGCGATCATCGCCATCCTCGCTGCGGTGTTGATTCCCAACATCCTGAACGCGCGCACGCGAGCCCAGATCTCTGGCGCCCAGTCGTACGCTAGGGATGTTCACATCATGATCGAAAGCATGATGACGGATAACCCCGAATTTTCCTATGCTGACATTCCCGCTACAGAAACCGCTGTCGTGAACGGTGGCACTGTGCAGGATAACGCCTTGGATGTGGGTTCCTTTGACTTCACCTTGTCCGACTATCTGAAGGATCCACCCGGCAGCTCCAGGATTCTTAAGGCGACGGTTCAGCGCAATACGGATGGAGATGTGTTGGTCAAAGTGTACGTTGACACCAATAACTCGGGCTCCGTCGATGCTGGTGACAAGATCGTGACCTACAACATCCAAAAGGGCACTTTTTCAGTAAGTACCAACTAAAGTTGAACACGCGGCTGGCGGCTGTGGGAAACCCACAGCCGCCAATAAATTTTATTTCGTGGGATATACGCTAGATGCCGTGAACCGCCTCCTCCGCCCCCTTCTCCGCGAGCTCGAGGACGGTTGCCGCGACCGGGTGGTGGCCGGGGGGCTCGAGCGCCTGGTCAAAAACCTCGCCAGGGACCGGCCCGAGCTTTTAAGCCTCCTCCTCGGCTACCGCCGCCGACCCCAGGAGGAGCGCTGCCGGAGGCTGGTGGAGGCATTGAGGTGCCTTGGGGTGGAGGCCCGGTTGCCGGAGTACCGGGAAGCGGCCGATGTGCAGACAAAAGGCCCGGGCCTTCCCCTGGAGACCCCCCTCGCCGAAACCCCCTTCGGTCCCCGGGTCGCCTCCCGCCTCAGGAGGCTGGGCCTTGAGACCCTTTGGGACCTCCTCTACCACCTCCCCCGCCGCCACGAGGACCGGCGGGCGCTCCCCTCCTTCCGGCTTTTGAAGGAGGGGGCCAAGGTCACGGTGAAGGGAGTGGTACGGGAAAAGCGGCTCGTGCGCACGCCTAAAAAAGGCATGCAGCTCGTGGAGGTGCGCCTCGCCGACCCCCTGGGCTACGGCCTCACCGCGGTCTGGTTCAACCAGCCCTGGGTGCTCAAGCAGATCAAGGAAGGTGAGGCGCTCGTGGTCACCGGACGCGTCGCCCGCCGGGGCCGGACCCGAAGCCTGGTGGTGGAGCACTTCGAACCCGAGGAGGGAGAGTCCCTCTCCACCGGCCGGATCGTGCCCATCTACCCGAGCACGGAAGGGGTGAGCCAGGCCTGGCTCCGCCGGCAGGTCTGGCGGGGGCTCGAGCTCGCCCGCCCCCTCGCCGATCCCCTGCCCGAGGCGATCCGGACGCGCGAGGATCTGCCTCCCCTAGACACCGCCCTCCCCCACTACCACTTCCCCCCGGACGAGGGCGCCATCGAACCCGCCCTCCGCCGCCTCAAGTTCGACGAGTACCTCTTTTTGGAACTCCGGGTCATGATCCAGTCGGGGCAGAGCGCCCTCGTGGGCCACGTCTTCGAGGTGAAAGAGGAGTGGCTCGACGCGTTTTTGAAAAGCCTCCCCTTCGAGCTCACCCGAGCCCAAAAGCGGGTGATCCACGAGATCCTCTCCGACATGCAATCCGACCGCCAGATGGCCCGGCTCCTCATGGGGGACGTGGGCTCAGGAAAGACGGTGGTGGCCGCGCTCGCGCTCTACATCGCCGCAAAGAACCGCCTCCAGGGGGCGCTCATGGCCCCCACCGAGATCCTCGCCAAACAGCACTTCGAAAACCTGACCCGCTACCTCGCGCCGCTCGGCGTGCGCCTCGAGCTCCTCGTCGGCTCCATGAAGGAAAGCGAGAAGAACCGGGCCAAGGCGCGGATCGCCTCCGGCGAGGTGGACGTGGTGGTGGGCACCCACGCGCTGATTCAAGAGGGGGTGAGGTTCAAGGAGCTGGGCCTCGCCGTCATCGACGAGGAACACCGCTTCGGCGTCCTCCAGCGCCGGGCGCTCCTCCAGGGCCGCCCCGACGTGCTGGTCATGACCGCGACCCCGATCCCCCGCTCCCTCGCCCTCACCCTCTACGGCGACCTGGAGACGAGCGTCCTCGACGAGCTCCCGCCTGGCCGCAAACCGGTCAAGACCAAGGTCCTCTCGCAAAAGCACCGCCCGCAGGCCTACGCCTTCGCCCGGGGGGAGATCCAAAAGGGGCACCAGGTCTACGTGGTTGCTCCGATGATCGAGGAGTCGGCCTCGGAGCAGTTCGCCGAGGTCAAGGCCGCGACCCGGCTCAAGGACGAGGTGGCGGCGATGCTCCCCGAGGCCAAGATCGGTCTCCTCCACGGCCGCATGAGCCCGGCCGAGAAGGACGCGGTGATGGAGGCGTTCCGCCAGGGGGCGTTCGACCTGTTGGTCTCCACCACGGTGATCGAGGTGGGGGTGGACGTGCCGAACGCCACCCTGATGATCGTGGAGAACGCCGAGCGCTTCGGGCTCGCCCAGCTCCACCAGCTGAGGGGCCGGGTGGGCCGGGGGAGCGCCCCCGGGTACTGCGTCCTGATCGCGGGCGAAGCCTCGAGGAAGACGATGGCGCGGCTCCGGGTGCTCGAGGAGAGCACGGACGGCTTCTACGTCGCCGAGATGGACCTGAAGCTCCGGGGCCCCGGCGAGCTCCGCGGCACGCGGCAGTCCGGGATGCCCGAGCTCAAGCTCGGCGAACTCGCGAAGGACACCGAGATCATCGAGGCCGCGCGCCGGGTGGCCAAGGAGATCTTGGAAAAAGACCCCACCCTGAAACTCCCCGAGCACGCCGAGCTCAAAAGGGAGCTCAGGCGGCGAAGCCGGGTGCTCGGCCTCCGCGAGGTGATCTGATGCGCCCTAGAATAAGGGCGTGCAACCCCGCTGCCTCCGGGAGCGGCTCGAGCGGGCACTCGGTAAGCGCCCGGTGGTGGTGCTTTTAGGCCCCCGCCGGGTGGGGAAGAGCGCCCTGGTCCGAAGGATCGCCCGTCGGCGGGGCATGGGGTATCGGGACCTCGCGGATCCCGAAACCCGGAAAGCGGCCAAGGGTGGGGCCGAGCGCTTCCTCGAGGGGCTCCGCCTCCCCGCCGCGCTGGACGGCGTGGAGGGAATCCCCGCCCTCTTCGCCGCCCTCGGCCGCCGCCTCCAAACGCTTCCTTCCGGTAGTTTCCTGCTCGCCGCCACCGGCGAGCCCCGGGGGCTTGGCCGGCTGGTCGCGTCCGCCCCCGAACGCGTCGAGGTCCTTGCGCTCGACCCCCTGACCCAGGCCGAGCAAAGCGGAGCTTGTTTCGACCTCTTCAAAGCCCTGGAAGACCCCCCGACCGGCCGCCCCCCGGCAAGCTGGGAGCGGGCCTTCGTCACCGGAGGGCTACCCGAGCTAAAGGACCTTCTGCGCAGGGACCGCGACGCCTGGTGGGAGTCCTACCTCGCCACCCCCGACGGGCGGGCGCGTCCCGCGGAAGCGGCGAGGGAGCGCCCGCTGCTTTCGCTCCTCGCCGAGGAAGGACCCGCCCTGCTCAACAAGTCCGCCTGGGCGAAGCGCCTCGGCCACAGCCTGGCCTGGATCCACTCCACCCTCGAGCGCCTCGAGGCCCGGGGGTGGGTCCGAAGGCTGCCGGCCTTCAGGTCCCCGGAGCTCGGAAAACTCGCGCAACAACCCCGGCTTTTGCTCTTCGATAGCGGCCTGGTCGCCCACCTGGCGGGAACCCGCTACGCCGGCGAGCGGGAGCGGGCCTTTCGCACCTTCGCATTGCTCGAGCTCCTCCGCCACGCGAACTTCGCCGGATTCGCCCCCTACCACCTGCGCACCTACAAGGGGCGGACGGTGGACCTCGTGCTCGAACGGCCCGACGGTCGTCTCCTTGCCTTTCGGATCCGGGCGACGCCCAACCCGCGCCCCGCGGACCTCGGGGACCTCCCCTGGCTCCGGGAACGGCTTGGCGGGCGGCTCGCCGCCGGCTACCTGGTGCACGCGGGCGAGGAGGTCCGGGAGCTCGAGGGCTTTCGCGCGGTTCCCTTAAGGGTGCTATGGCCCTAGCCTTCCTTCCCCACCCCGAGCTCCCCGCCTACGCCTCCCGGGACGCCCTTTTGAAGGCGAAGCACCTCCGCGAC
>JALSJG010000042.1 GCA_026989475.1 Thermaceae bacterium
CCTATCGTAACGTTTCTTACTGCGGCCGGGGGAAAAACGTTATGGGCGGCTCGAGCCCGGAAAGCAGCCGAACAAAGGCGCGGGCGCTCACGGGGTAGCGGCCGTGCTCGGGGTAGACCGCGTGGATGGGGAGGACGATCTTGGGGCTCGTCCGGTGCACCACGAGGCCCACCTCGGTGCAGGCGAGGGGGAGGTAGGCCGCGAATCCGGTGGTCGCGAGGGCGCAGGCGGCGCGAACGTCCACGGCGTGGTGGGGGCTTTCCGGGAGGTGGCCGGTGGCGTGCTCCAGCGCCCGCCGGAGCAGGCTGCCCTCCGGCGGCAGGACCAGGGGTAGTTCGGGTAGCGGCGTTTCGACCAGGCGCCCGGGCACGAGAAGGCCCCAGGGCTGCTCCCCCACCTCCTCGCTCGCCACCTCCCGGGGCAGGAGCGACTCGGGACCGGCGAAGAGGCCGAGGGCCACCTGCTGGCGGAGGACGAGCTCGAGCACCCGCTCCGGGGTTCCGACCTCGATCCGGATGGGGAGCTCGGGGTACTCCTCGTGGAAGGCCCGGATGCCGAGCGCGGCGTAGCTCATGAGCCCGGGCGGCACGGCAACGTGCAGGGGGCAGGCGGGCACGCCGACCTTCTCGCGGATCGCCCGCTCGGTCTCGCCGGCGAGGGAGAGGGTTTGCTCGGCGAAGTTAAGAAGCAGTTTGCCGGTGGGGGTGAGCTCGAGACCCTCCGGGGTCCGGAAAAAGACCTCGGTGCCCAGCTTCTTCTCGATCTCGGCCAGGGTGCGGCTCACCTGGGGCTGGCTGATTCCGAGCTCGTCGGCCGCGGCCGAGACGCTCCCTTGCCGGACCACCTGGTGGAAGATCTGGAGCTGGCGGAGGCTGAGCTTCAGGGTGCGCATGGCTTAGAGCCGGGCGAGGCGGCCGCTTGCGAGCAGGAACCCGGCCGAAAGGAGGAAGACCCCGACCGCTTCCAGAAGGGGAGCGCTCAGGATCTGGAAGATCACGCCCAGGAAGATGAGGCCGCCCGCGAGCTCTAGGCCGCTTCCCGGGCGGTCCCGGCCAAGCTCGTAAAGTAAGAGGCTAAAGGAAACCACCCCGAGCGCCTGGATCGCCACCTCGAGGAGCCCGAGGCTGGGAAGGATTCCAAGGGCGGCGTTGGCGCTGAAAAAAGCGCTCGCGAGCAGCAGCATTCCTCCGAAGGCGTGCTTTTGCTTTTGGCTCAAAGCGAATACGCAGAGCAGCCCCGCCCCCATGGCGAGCTGGGCGAGGCCCCAGTAGAGGAAAAGGGGCTTGAGCAGCGCGATGGAGAGGAAGTTCACGTAGACCGCGCCCAGAAAAAGCCCAAAGAAGAAGCCAAGCAGGCTTCCCAGCCGGAGCAGGTTCAGGCAGCGCGCGCCGGTGGCGGTGCGGTTTTTCTCGCTGGCCTTGCTCGTCATTCTAATCCCCGCAGGTCCATGGTAACGGCCGGGCGCCCGCGGGCGCCCGGCGCGCTATTGCCTTGCTTCCCCGGCGAGCTCGCGCTCGATCCGGTCGATCTCCTCCCAGCGACCCTCCTTCTTGAGCTTCTCGATCCGGGCGAGGTACATCTCCTCGCTGGACATCGAGAGGATCTGGCTCGGGGTCACGCCCAGGAAGGCCGCCCCTTTCTTGGCCGCCCACCAGAACATGTAGGCCCAGAAGAGCACGTAGGCGAGGTAGATGAGGGACTGGAGGGTAAAGCTCTGGGGTGCGATCAGCGCGGGCACGAAGGTGGTGGGGGCGTAGATGTAGTTGCCCATCAGGTTGTCCCAGAAGTCGCGGGCCAGGGTGTAGGGCAGGTAGCCGAGGTAGAAGGCGGGCCAGATCAAGAGGCCGGTGAGGTAGAGGAGCCCGGTCCGGCCGTAGTTCCGGAACTCACAGCCGATCATGAAGACGGTGCCGAGGCCGAGCAGCAGCCCGCCGAAGACGTCCATCGGCCAGGAGGTCTTTTCACGGATGTGCTCGAGGCCCTCGGCGCTTACCTTGTGGAACTCTGGGCCCACGTACTTCTCGGCAAACTCAGGGGTGGCCCAGTGGTGGCCCTCCATGATGCCGAAGAAGGTGAAGCCCAGCCACATCACGAAGGCGGTGATCGCCAGGTGCAGGCTCAGCGCGCCGAAGGGCTGCATCGAGCCGAAGACGGTGCGCAGGCTGAAGGGCATGCCCCAGCGGCGGGCGGCGTGCTCCTCGCCGGCGTGAACCTCGCGGCCCATCTCCGGGTTGATCAGACCGCACTCGGTGCCGAAGCCGGTCTTCGCCACCGCCGTGCCGAGCAGCGCGCCGACGAGGAGAAGGAGCAGGATGTTCGGCAAGTGCTCGGCGGTAAGCATGGCCTTGGCCATCATGGTCTTCTCGGGAGCCACGCCGAAGGCCTGCACCGCGAAGTCGTTGCCGGCGAAGGCGTTCTAGAGAATGACCACGAAGAAGAGCCCGAGGAAGGCGAGCAGCACCGCGGTGAGCGCGGGGTAGGGGTTCTTCTCCACGTAGGTGAGCCCGTCCGCCCAGCCGAGCTTACGGGCCTGGGCGACGTACCACCTTGTGTCCTGGCTCTTGAAGTACTGGGAAAGTTGCAGCCGCCGGAAGATAATGAACGCGATTAGCGCGCCCACCGTGGCCGAGCCCATGACCACGAAGCTTTTCAGGTTGAAGGCGGCAAACCCACCGAGCAAGTGGTGGAGGGTGCAGCCCCCGGCGACGCGGGTGCCCCAGGTGAAGAGGGCGCCGCCCAAGACGGTGAGGAAGAGCATGGGTTTGGTGTACTTTACCCAGGTACGCCACTCGCCTTCGAGCCAGGCGAAGACCAGCGCCGCGATCATCGCGCCGATGATGATCCACTGAATCGAGGGCTGGTAGTCGGGTCGGGTGGCGATCAGGCTGCCGCCGAAGAGGGTGGTTTCGAAGGCGGCGTACATTCGCGCCATCCCGCTCGTTACCCCGATGAACTTGTGCTTGGGGTGCCCGAGGGGGATCAGGGTGTAGTTGATGACCTCGGCGATGCCTGTGAGCAGGCCCGCGGTCCACCAGGGCCACTGGCGCCTTAGCCAGTCTTTGCCTTTCCAGCCGTTCGTAAACTCCGCCACTTGTCTCACCTCCCGACTCCTACGAGCCGGGCTCATTCTCAGAGACCTGTTGCCTCGAGGGAATGACCGAATAGGTATACCCCGTATTGTGAGACGATTGTCCTAAGCCCGGTTCCGAACCTGCTTTTTCGCCGTGCTAATATCCTTAAGTAGGGACGCCGGACGTCCTGAAAAACCAACCCCTCCTTCGGGGCAGGGTGGAATTCCCGACCGGCGGTGAAAGCCCGCGAAGCCCGAAAGGGCCCGACCCGGTGGAATTCCGGGGCCGACGGTGAAAGTCCGGATGGGAGAAGGAGGTGAAGCGGGGCTCGGCCCCGCGCTTCGTGGATCGGCTTTCGGAGTACGACCGTCGCTTCCTGGAAAGGGCGCTCGCGCTCGCCGAGCGGGCCCGGGGGCACACCCACCCGAACCCGCTGGTGGGCGCGGTCTTGGTGAAGGACGGAAAGATCGTCGGCGAGGGGTTTCACCCCCGGGCCGGCGAGCCCCACGCCGAGATCTACGCGCTAAAAGCGGCGGGGGAGGCGGCCCGGGGCGCGACCGCCTACGTGAGCCTCGAGCCCTGCGATCATACCGGCCGCACCCCGCCTTGTTCTTTGACGCTCATCCGGGCCGGGGTCGCCCGGGTGGTGATCGCCGCCCGGGACCCAAACCCCAAGGCCGCGGGCGGCGCGGTGCGGCTCTCGGGGGCGGGGATCGAGGTGGTGGAAGCCGGCTGGGACATGCGCGTTCGCGAGCAAAACCTCGCTTTCTTCACCGCGCTAGAGAAACAACGTCCCTTCGTGCGGTTCAAGGCGGGCACCACCCTGGACGGGCGGGTGGCGGACGCCCGGGGTAAAAGCCGGTGGATCACGGGTGAGGCCGCCCGCCGGGTGGCCCACGCCTTTCGCCAGGAGGCGGCGGCGATCGTGGTGGGGGTGGGGACGGTGCTCGCCGACGACCCCCTCCTTACCACCCGAGATCCCGACTTCCGCCCCTTTTCCGAGATGCGGGAGCCCCCGCCCCTGAAAGACCCCCTTCCCGTGGTCTTCGACACCGAGGCAAGAACGCCGCCCGCTGCGAAGGTGGTGGGGCGGGGCGCGTTGATCCTCGCCGGCGAGGGGGCCCCGAGGGCGCGCGTGGACGCGCTTCGGGCCGCCGGGGCCGAGGTCCTCATGCTTCCCAGGGACGAAGCGGGGAGGGTCTCGGTGCCGGCAGCGCTTCGGGTGCTTTTTGAGCGGGGGCTCACCTCGCTTTTGCTCGAGGGCGGGCCGCGGCTTGGGGGGGCCTTCTTCGAGGCGGGGGCGGTGGACCGGGTCTCGCTTTTCCTTGCCCCGAAGTTCCTCGGCGAGGGGCGGGGCTTGGTCGAGGGGTTTCGGCCCGGGCTCGATCGCGCCCCCGGGTTTGAGACGCTGCGCGCGGAGCGGGTGGGCGAGGACCTTTGGCTCGAGCTCGTTCCCAGGGAGGAGGCCTAGGTGTTTACGGGATTGGTGGAAGAGGTGGGGCGGATCCTCGAGGTGCGGCCGGGCCGGCCCACCTGGGTGCGGATTGGGGCCGGCAAGGTGCTCGAGGGCACCCGGGTGGGCGACTCGATCAGCGTCTCCGGCGCCTGCCTGACGGTGGTCGAGCTTTTCCCGGATGCCTTCGCGGTCGAGCTCGCCGAGGAGACCCTCCGCCGTACCGCGCCCCGCTGGCGGGCGGGGGCGCGGGTCAACCTGGAGCGGGCTTTGCAGGTGGGCGACCGGCTCGGCGGCCACTTCGTCACCGGCCACGTGGACGGGGTGGGCCGGGTGGTGCGCTTTGAGCGGCGGCCGGGGGCGACCGATCTTTTCGTCGAGGTGCCAAGGGGCCTGGAGAAGTACGTGGCCGAGAAAGGCTCGATCGCGGTGGACGGGGTGAGCCTCACGGTGGTCTCGGTGAAGGACCGGGTCTTTTCGGTGACGTTGATCCCCCACACGCTGGAGGTGACGACCCTGGGTGAGCTCCGGGTGGGGGATCCCGTGAACCTCGAGGTGGATCTGCTCGCCCGCTACCTCGAGCGGCTTAGGGAGGCAGGATGATCGCGACGATCGAAGAGGCACTGAAGGCGTTCCGCGAGGGCAAGCCCGTGGTGGTGGTGGATGACGAGGACCGGGAGAACGAGGGCGATTTGATCTTCCCCGCCCAGTTCGCGACCCCCGAGCTCGTGAACTTCGCCCTCAAGGAAGCGCGAGGTCTTTTGTGCGTCGCCATCACCGAGGAGCGGGCGGCGGAGCTCGAGCTCCCCCCAATGGTCCGGGAAAACA
>JALSJG010000043.1 GCA_026989475.1 Thermaceae bacterium
ATTCGCAATAAGGATCGTTCCGTCTACCGGGAAAGGCTGAAAAACGTCGGACTTCGTCATACCCTGCCCAGGGAACGGATTTTGTCCTATTTGGACCGGAAGAATGTTCACCCCACCCCGGAGGAGCTCTACCAGGGGTTGCGCAAGAAAGGGTACAGCATTGGGCTTTCCACGGTTTATTTGAACCTCCAAGTGCTCCGGGAAGCCGGGCTTATTCGCGAGTTCAAGGACCCCAAAGGCGTCACCCGTTACGACGGCTATTCCAAGCCCCACTACCACCTGGCCTGCCGGGCCTGCGGCCGGGTCGAGGACGTGCTCGCCTCGGAGCTCCCGGACTTCCTTGAGCCCGTCCTTCCCCAGGTCGAGGAGAAGTCCAACTGGCAGGTGGACGAGGCCTGGGTCACCTTCGTGGGCTACTGCCCGCGCTGCAAACGGGGACGTTAGCCGCCTCCTCGGGTGGTAGCGCCCGCCAGCGGGCCTCGGCCCAGTAGGTATGCGCGGGCATGCGGCAGCCGGTCTTCGGGTCCAGCGGGACCCAGAGGTAGTTCCCAAGCGGCGGCGCCTCCCAGGAGGGCGCCCTGCCCTTGCGGAAGTAGACGGGTACCCCGTCGGGTCGGGGAACCCCGTCTAAGAGGTCGATCGCCAAGGGCTTTAGGTCCTCGGGCGGCGCCGGTTCCCCCGCCGGCCGCCCCGAGAGCGCGGCCTCGACGAACTTGCGCCAGATCGGGGGGTTGATCACCGAGGAAGAGGGCTCCTTCCCCCGCCAGCGCATCGGCCGGTTGTCGTCCCGGCCGACCCAGACCACCGCCACCAGGCCGCTGGTGGCGCCGGCGAACCAAAGGTCGCGGGCCTCGTTCGAGGTTCCGGTCTTGCCGCCGACCACTCGGCCGGGGATGCGCGCCCGCCAGGCCAGGCTTTTCCTGCCGAAGGGGTCGGGGTCGTTGACGTAGCCCTTGAGCAGGTCCCAGCCCAGGTAGGCGACCTCGGGGGCGAAGACCCGCCGGCGCTTGGGCTCGGCCTGATAGAGCAGGTGCCCGGCTTCGTCCTCGACCCGCTCGATCAGGTAGGCCTCGGGCATCTCGCCGCCGTTGGTGAAGCTGGCGTAGGCCGCCGCCATCTGCAGGGGGCTCGCCCCCACCGCGCCGATGGCGATCGCAAGGCTCGGGTGGCGGGGCACCTCGAACCCAAGCAGGGCAAGCTTTTTCGCGAGCCGTTCGACGCCGATGGCCTCGGCGGTGAGGATCGCGGGGATGTTCAGCGAGCGGTCGAGGGCGTAGCGGATCGTCACCGGGCGGTTGAGGAAGGTCCCCGAGAAGTTCTTGGGCTTCCAGACCCCGCCGGGCTGGGTGGGGTCGGGGAACTCGACCTCCCGGTCCCACACCGGGCTGGCCTGGGTCCAGCCGGCTTCAAGCGCGGTGGCGTAGACGAAGGGCTTGACCGCCGAGCCCGGGCTTCTCCGGGTCTGGGTGGCGCGGTTGAACTCGCCCTCGGTGCCGGGGCGGGCCCCTACCATCGCGCGGACGGCGCCGGTCTCGGCTTCGAGCCCCACCAGCGCGATCTGGGCGCCGTCGGGCATGAGCCCGGCCTCCACCGCGTACCGGGCGGCGGCCTCGGCGGCGGCCTGCATCCCGAGGTCCAGCGTGGTGGTGACCCGAAGCCCCCCCTGACCGAAGACCCGCTCGGCCCCGAAGCGCTCGATCAACGCCTTGCGCACCGCTAGCACGAAGCGGGGGGCGACCTTGGCGGCGAGGTCGGGGAGGACCTGGGCCCTGGGGTCGGCGAGCTCGGCCTCGACGAGGTTTCCGGCCTCGTCGTACTTTGCCTTCCATCCCCGGGGGACGATCGGGGCCCGGAGCGCCCGCGCGGCCTCGGCCTCGGTCACCCAGCCCTCCCGGGCCATCTCCCGGATCAGCCGGCGGGCGCGGGCCAGGGTGCCCTTGAGGTCGCGGTAGCGGGCGTTGGGGGCGGGGATCAAGGAGGCCAGGTAGGCGCCCTCGGCGAGGGTGAGCTGGCTCGGGTCCTTGCCGAAGTAGGCCTCGCTCGCCGCCGCGATCCCGGTGAGGTTGCCGCCCCAGAAGGCGACGTTTAGGTACATGCCGAGGATTTCTTCCTTGGTGTAGCGGCGCTCGAGCTCGAGCGCGAGCAAAAACTCCTTGAACTTCCGCTCCAGGCTCCGCTGGTCGGCGAGCTCCTTTAGGAGGGTGTTCTTGATCACCTGGGTGGTGATCGTGCTCCCCCCCTGGAGGTCCCCGCGGAGGGTGCGGTAAAGCGCGCCGAAAAAGCGGATCCAGTCGATCCCGTGGTGGCGGAAAAACCGCCGGTCCTCGCTGGCCACGATCGCGGCGACCGCCGCCGGCGAGACCTCCTCAAGGCCGACGAGCCGCCGCTCCACCGCCCGCCCCCCCTCCACCGAGGCCAGGGTGGCGATCGGGGTGCCGTCCCGGGCGTAGAGGGTGGTGGTGGCGGTGAGCCTTAGGGACTCAAAGGCCTCGAGCCCAGGCAGGTCCCGGCTCCATTTCCAGGCGATCCCAAAGGCGGCGAGGGTAAGACCCAAGAACGCGGCCGCGAGCAGGTAGGCAAAAAAGCGAAGGATACGCATCGTTTAGTGTTGGGTGCGAATCTCGAGCGTACGGCGGGCGAAGGCACGGAACTCGCCTCCCGTCAAGGGCTTGGTGAGCAGCTTGTCCACCCGTGCCATCTGGGCCGCGACCTTGGTGCGCTGGTCGGCGGTCGCTACCAAGACCACGACCGGTACTTCCTTGAGCCGCCGTACGCGCTTGATTCGCCAGGCGAGGTCCAGCGCGCCCAGTTCGCCCTTGGCGTCCTCGTCCAGCACGATCAGGTCGGGCGTGTGCTCCTTCAGGTAGCGAAGCGCCTCCCCGGTGTCGGCAAGGCTGTGGGTGCGAAAGCCCTCGGCCTCGAGGGTGACCTCGAGGTAAGCCCGCATGGTCGCGTTCGCGCTCACCACCAGGGCGTTCATCTAACCCCTACTTTACGCCGGTTTAGGAGAGGGGGGTGAAAAAAATTGGCTGGGGCGCGTGGACTCGAACCACGACCGGCGGATCCAAAGTCCGCTGTCCTACCATTAGACGACGCCCCAAAGCCGACCCCATCTTAGAAACGGCCCTGCCGCTTGTCAATGTAGACTGGGGGGCGTGGACGAAGCGGTCTGGCTCCGGCTCGCCGAGCCCTTTCCCGAGGAGGAGATCCACTGGCGGGTAGAGGCCATCTCCAAGGACAAGCGGCGGGCGATGGTGGTTCCTTACGTGGACGCGCGCGCGGTGCTCGACCGGCTCGACGAGGCGGTGGGGCCCGAGGGCTGGCACGACGCCTACGAGCTCCTCGCCCGCGAGGGCGGGGTCTACGCGGTGAAGTGCCGGCTTACCGTGCTCGGCGTCACCAAGGAGGACGTGGGGGAAGGGGAGTCGCTTAAAGCCGCGTTCTCCGACGCGCTGAAAAGGGCGGCGGTCAAGTTCGGGGTTGGTCGGCACCTTTACCGGATGGAAAAGGTCTGGGTGGACTACGACGAGAAGACCGGGCGTTTCACTCCGCCCACCGCCCGGCCCGAGGCGAGAAAGCCCGAGGCCCACGAGCTGATCGACCGCCTCCTGGAGCGGCTCAAGCAGGCGGGCAAGGGCAAGGAGGCCGCCCGCGTGGTGACCAGGTACGGCGGCTACGGACGCACCCCGGAGGAGACCAAGCGGCTTTACGGCGAGCTCCGGGACCTGCTCAAGGAATAGATGGTCAAGGTCATCGCCATCGGGGACGTGCACGCCGAGTTCGGCCGGCTCTGGCAGGCGCTCCGCGCCGCCTACGCCGCCGACGCCGAGGGCCTGCCCACGCCCCCGGTGCGCGAGGGGCGCTACCGGGTGGTCCTGCTCGGGGACCTGGTGCACCCAAAGAGCCTCGAGGGCTACCAGCGCCTCACCGGGATCGCCGATTACGACCCCGAAAACCCCGAGCACCTGCGCACCGCCGCCCTCGCCCAGGTGAGCGAGCTCCTAAAAGTGAAGCGCTACCTCGAGGCGGCCCGGGGCCACGCGGTGGTACTTCTCGGCAACCACGACCACGCCGCCCTCCTTCACGACGTGCTCCTTGGGAACGCCTCGGGGATCGAGCACCGCGAGTTCGACCCCAAATACGGCGGACACCCCTTGCCCCCGGGGCTTCGGCGCTGGATCGAGGGCTGGCCGAAAAGCCACGTGCTCTTCGGCGTACAGTTCGCCCACGCCGGTCCCACCCCCTGGCTTCAGAGCTACGACGCCTTTTTCTACCAAAGCCGGGAGGCCAAGACCTGGTGGCGGAAGACTCCTGAGTACGTCCGCCGCGCGGGGTTTCGCTTTGGGGTCTACGGGCATACCCCGGTGGACGAAATCGTGCTCGACTGGGAGCACGGTTTTGCGATCATCGACGCCCTCGACCGCGGGCAGTACCTCGAGCTCCTTCTGGATGAGGACCGGCTCGAGGTCCGGCCGATGGTCTTCGGTCCATGAGCGACCCCCGCACCCTCTCCGGCCTGCAGGCGCTCCTTGCGCGCCACGGCCTTTCCCCCAGGAAAGCGCTTGGTCAGCACTTCCTGGTGGACAAAAACCTCTTTTCCTACATCGTCCGGGCCGCCAGGGTGCGCCCGGGGGAGCCGGTCTTCGAGGTGGGACCGGGGCCCGGCGGGCTCTCCCTTTCGCTGGTCGAGGCCGGCGCGGACCTCACCGCGATCGAGCGGGACAAGCGACTCGCCCCTCTTTTGAAAGAGGTCCTCGGCGACCGGGCCCGCCTGGTCTTCACCGACGCCCTCCACTACCCCTGGGAGGAGGTGCCCGCGGGGAGCCTCTTCGTCGCCAACCTTCCCTACAACATCGGGACGCCTTTGGTCCTAAGGCTCCTCGAGTCCGGGCGGTTTCGCGACCTATTGGTCATGCTCCAGCGCGAGGTGGCCGATCGCTTCACCGCCCAGCCGGGCAGCAGGGACTACGGACCGATTGCGCTTAAAGTGCAGGAGCTTGCCCGGGTGGAAAAGCTCCGCGACGTGCCCCCCTCGGTCTTCTACCCGCCCCCAGAGGTGACCTCGGCCCTGGTTCGCTTGACCCCGAAGGGGATCCCGCCTGACCCCGGCTACTTTCGCTTCCTAGACGCGGCCTTCCGCACCCGCCGGAAAACGCTCCGGAGGAACCTCGAGGCCGCGGGGTACGACCGGCGGAGGATCGAGGCCGCCCTTTCCGAGCTTGGCCTCGATCCCAAGGTTCGCGCCGAGGCGCTAGCCCCCGGGGCGCTAAAGACCCTTT
>JALSJG010000044.1 GCA_026989475.1 Thermaceae bacterium
CCCCGGGTCCCGTAGCTACCGAAGTAGGCGAGATCCTTGCGCACCTGGAAGGCGGTGACCTGGGCTTCCTCGGCGAGCTGCTCGCTCGAGGTCCGCATCACCCCCCGGCGCTCGAGGGCCTCGAGCACCCGTAGGTAGGTGACCAGGCGGGAGACGGTCGCGTCGGGCACCCTATCCGCCATCCCTCACCTCCACCGGCTGGTAGCCCTCGGCCTCGAGCCTGGCCCGGGTGGCCGCGAACTCGGCCCCCTCGAGCGGCCCCACCCAGACCTTGGCCCAACCGTCGCGGTAATAAACCGCCACCGGATAGCCCGAGCCCTTCAGGTCCCGAGCCAGGGCACGGGCGCGGTCGAGGTTCTTAAAGGCCCCCACCTGGAGGTAGCGGCCCTGGGGCAGGGGCGTGTCACCCCTGTAGATCTGCGGCTCGTAGCGGGAGAGCGCGGCCCGCGCCTTTTCCGCCTCGGCCCTGCTGGCGTAAGGGCCCACCACCACCCGGCTTACGCGCCCGATCACCTCGATGCGCACGGGGTAGCCTTCGGCCTCGAGCTTCTTCGCCAGGTCCACGGCGTACTCCGGACGGGTAAACGCCCCCACCGAGACCCGGTAGCGGCCCTGCCCCTGGGGCGCCGCCTGGGGCTGGGGGCGCGGAGGGGGCGTTACCTCCGCCGGCTTTCGGGGCACGGGCTCCGGCTCCGCCTCGCCGGCCGTCGGTTCGGCCTCGATCGCCGGGGGCAGCGGCAGCACGGTGACGTCCCCAGCCGGCGCCTCGGCGCTTGCCCCGGCACCGGCCTGGGTTTCGGGCTCGGGGGCCGTGGCCTCCGCTTGCGGCGGGGGCGACGCAGTCGTCGGCGACGGCGCCACCACCGGCTGCGGCCTCCTGGCGAAGGGGTTCACCCCGGTAAGAAAGAGCACGATGGCCACCACGACCGCGGCGAGGAGCACGAAGAGTAGCGCGTCGAACCAGTTCTCGCGAAGCCAGTTCATCCCCTACCTCACCAACCCCTGGGCGGGTTTGTACCCGAGCTCGAGCGCCTTCTTCCAGGCCCGCCTGGCCTCCGAGTCGCGGCCGAGGGCCTTGAGCGCCCAACCCAGGTGGTACCAGGCTTCCGCCCGATCGGGGGCTTTGAGCACTGCCTCGGTGTAGACCCGCTCCGCGTCCGAAAACCGGCGGGCGGCGAGGTAGGCGGCCCCCAGCGCCTCGAGCACCTCCACCCTCCCGTCGAGCTCGGCGGCCCGCTCGAGCGCGGCCGCCGCCTGCCCGTAGTCCTTCACGGCATACAGGGCAAGACCGAGCCAGAGCCAGGCATCGGCGTCGCTCTTCCGCTCGGCCACGACCTGCCTGAGCGCCTCCACCGCTTCGGGGTAACGGCCCGTCCGGTAGGCGTTCTTTCCCAGGAGCAAAAGCGCTTCGATTCGCTCGGTCGCGGTGGCCTTACGCAAGGCAAGCTTGGCGGTCCGGTAGGCATCGGCGGCCTTCCCCAGGACGTCGTAGGCGGCTGCCAGCCCGAGAAGCACACGATCGTCCTCGGGGTTGGCCTGATAGGCGAGCAGAAAAGCCCGAAGCGCCCCTTCGGCGTCCCCCAGCGCCAGCTTCAAACGCCCCACATCGTAGTGGGCCTGCCAGAGGCCGGGATCGAGGGCGATCGCCTGCTCTAAAAGGGCCTCCACCGCATCCTTTTCGACCCCCATCCCAGCGAGCACGAGCGCCTTCTTGTAGATTAAGCGGGCGCGCTCCCTCTGCCCCGTGGCGGCGGCGATCGAACGGTCGAGCTCGCGGGCCGCCCGCTCCGGTAGGCCTTGATCGACCAAAACGTCGGCCAGCAGGAGACTCGCGGTCACGTTCCCCCGATCCTGGGCCAGCACCTCGTAGAGGTAGGGGATCGCGTCCTCTCCCATGCCAGAGGCGACCAGGGCCTCCGCCAGTCGGAGCGCGATCTCAAGATCGCCGGGAAGCCGTTCGTAGGCCTGGGATAAGACCTTTGCGGCGAGAGCAGCCTCGCCCCGCTTCCGATGGGCCTCCGCCAGGGCGAGGTAAGCCGGGCGCAGGGTTGCGGGAGGCAAACCGGCCTGGCTTCCCACCGAGACCGCTCGTTCCAAAGAGGCGACCGCCCCCTCCCAGTCCCGCAATCGGGCCTGGGTGACGCCAAGGTTGTACCAGCCCTCAAACCGCTTGGGGTATAGCTTCGTGAGCTGCCGGAACTCAAAGAGCGCCTCCTTGAGCGCCCCAGAGCGATAGTACGCGAGCCCGAGGCCGAAGTGGGCGCGAAAGTTGCGCCAGTCCAGCACGGCGACGTCCTCAAAAAGAGCGATCGCCTCCGGGTAGTTCCCGGCCTCAAGGGCCTTGTAAGCGGCTGCAAGCCGCTCCTCCAAGCTCCCCGGCGGCGAGGGCCCGCCCTCGGCCCAGGCCGGGAGCGAGGCCAGAACTAGGATCAAGAGCAAGCGCATCATAGATTTCCCTCCCGCACTCTTACGGGCATTCTAATGCCTAGGCGCGCGCTTGACAAAAGCCCTTGACCATCCTAGACTATGCCACGCGACGCGGGGTGGAGCAGCCTGGTAGCTCGCCGGGCTCATAACCCGGAGGTCGTGGGTTCAAATCCCACCCCCGCAACCAAAAACGGGCGGCCGGCAGGCCGCCCCTATAGCTTTAAGAAGCCGTAGACGATCCAGCCGGTCGCCGCCACCCAGAGCCAAACCCTAAACGTCCAGGGAGCCAGGCGCCGGTGGCGGTCCAACCGCCCGCGGAGCGCGAGCCAGTAGGTGTAAAGCGCAAGGGGCAGGTTGGCCGCGGCAAGCACCGTGTGTACGCCGAGTATCCCGAGATAGAGTGGACGTAGCAACGGTGGCCCCTCAAAGGGTTGCGGGCCGTAGAGATATGCCTTGGCCAGATAGAACACCAGGAACAAAGCGGCAAACACGCCCGCGAGCGTCATCCGTAACGCATGGGCACGTCGATCGCCGTGGCGAATCGCGCTCCGACCCCATAGCAGTACGATCCCACTAGCGCCTACGCTTACGACGCTTAGGAGAGCCAGCGTCTCGGAACTCACGTAAACGCGTCACCCCCTCCCGGGCCCTGAGGAAAGCTTCCGCATCCCCGGCGGTGCGCGCATAGCTGTAGGCGGTAAGCATCGGCCCGTAGGCCTCGCGCACCCTGCCGGAGGCGAGCAAACCCTCCGCCTCGGCCAGGAACAGCCAGGCCAGCGCCCGCTCGCGCGTGCGGCTGGGGGGCTCCGCCTCCACCCGCGCGCGCCAGGCTCGCAGCTGGCCCAGATCCTGGCTCTGACGCACCGCTTCGATCAGGGCCCCAAGTTCGGCTTCCACGGCTGGAGTATATCTTCAGGTATGGAGCTCGAAATGCGCGTTGGGCGCGTTTTGCGCGCCGAACCCCACGAGAAGGCCCGCAAACCCGCCTACAAGCTCTGGATCGACTTCGGACCC
>JALSJG010000045.1 GCA_026989475.1 Thermaceae bacterium
ATCCACCGCCTGCTTCGCCTGGACGAGCGCCTCCATGAGCTCGGGAGCGGCCACCGCGTACCCGATCCGGAGCCCGGGCGCCACCAGCTTGGAAAACGTCCCGGCGTAGACCGTGCGCTCGGGGGCGTGCCGAAAGACCGGCGGCGGGGGCGGCGCCTCGAAGTAGATGTGGCCGTAGGGGTCGTCCTCCAGGATCACCGCCCCGACTTCTCGCGCCCAGTCGGCGACCGCTTGGCGCCGCTTGGGGACGAGTACGGCGGCGGTGGGGTTTTGGAAGTTGGGGAGCACGTAGGCGAGCTTGGCCGCCCGGGGCAGCGCCTCGGGCAAGAGCCCCGCTTCGTCCGCGGGCACCGGCCGGTAGTCCGGGCCGTAGGGATTCATCGCGAGCAGCCCGCCCATGTAGGTGGGGGACTCCACTACCACCGGGTCCCCCTCGTCGAGGAGCACCCGGGCCACCAGGTCGAGGACCTGCTGGCTCCCCGAGGTGACGAGCACCTGCTCCTTTTCCACCCCGAGCCGCTCGGCCACCCAGCGGCGGAGCACCGGGTGCCCCTCGGTAGGGCTATATTGCAGCGCCGCCGGGCCGTGGCGGCGGAGCGCCCGCTCGGTGGCTTTCTGGAGCGCCTCCATGGGGAAGAGCTCGGGAGCGGGGATGCCGCCGGCGAGGGAGAGCACCCCCGGGCGGCTCGCGAGCTTCAAGAGCTCGCGGATCAGGGAGCTTTGCATCCGGGCACGGGTCTTGGAAAAACGCATCCTTTCCCCCTAGAGCTCGAACTCGGCCACGGCCGGGACGTGGTCCGAGGCGTAGGTATCGTAAAAGATATAGGCCTTCTTGAGGTAGGGCAGGAGCTCCTCGCTGATGATCACGTAATCGACGCGCCAGCCGACGTTCTTCTCCCGCGCGTTAAAGCGGTAGGTCCACCAGGTGTAGGCCCCGGTTTTCTCCGGGTAGAAGTGCCGGAAGGTGTCGATCCAGCCCTTTTTGAGGAAGGCGTCGATCCAGGCCCGCTCCTCGGGGGTGAAGCCGGCGTTTTTGACGTTGTCCTTGGGCCGCGCGAGGTCGATCTCCCGGTGAGCGACGTTGAGGTCTCCGATCAGGATGACCCCTTTTTTCTTCCGCAGATCCTCGAGGTAAGCCTCGATCGCCCGGTTGAAGGCGAGCTTGAAGTCGAGCCGGGGCAGGCCCCGGCCGGCGTTCGGGAAGTAGGCGTTCACCAGGAAAAAGCGCTCGTACTCGAGGGTCTGCACCCGGCCCTCGGCGTCGAACTCGGGGATGCCGAGGCCGTTTTTGGCCGCGAGGGGCTCGCGGCGGTAAAGGAGGGCGGTACCCGCGTACCCCTTCTTCGATCCCGGGTTCCAAAGCCAACGGTACTCGGCGAAGCTCTCGGGGATCTCGGGGGCCGCGTCGGCCTTGATCTCCTGCAGGCCGAGGATGTCGGGGTCGAGCTTCTGGACCGTATCCCAAAACCCCTTTCTCAGCGCCGCCCGGATGCCGTTTACGTTCCAGCTCGCGACCCTCAGCATGTTCCCACTATAGGCGAGGGCGGGGTGGTAGCCTCGAAGGGATGAGCGGCAAGGTCACGGTCGTGGATCACCCGTTGGTACAGCACAAGCTCGCCCTCCTCCGGGACCGGCGAACCGGCAGCAAGGACTTCCGGGAGCTGATGGCCGAGGTCAGCATGCTGATGGCCTACGAGGCGACCCGGGATCTGGAGCTCGAGGA
>JALSJG010000046.1 GCA_026989475.1 Thermaceae bacterium
TAGCCGGGCTCTTCGGGCTCTTTCTCCCGGGGCTTGCCCGGGGGCTGGGCCTGGTCGCCACCCTGGCAAGCGGGCTCATCGCCCTTGCTGCCCTCTTCACCCCGGGGGTGGCCTTCTACGTCGAGCGACCCCTCTTCGAGCCCGCCGGGGTCTACTTCGCGGTGGGGCTCGACGGCGCCTCGGCGGCGCTCGCGCTGGCCACCTCGCTCGCCGTCTTCCTTGCCCTGCTCGCGGTCAAGGAGGTCCCGGGGCGGATGCTCGCCCTCGGGCTTTGGATGACCGCGGGGCTATTCGGGATCTTCGCGAGCCTGGATCTCGTGCTCTTTTACTTCTTCTACGAGGCTACGCTGATTCCGAGCTTGCTCTTGCTCGGCGTCTACGGCGGGGCGAACCGGGTGCGGGCGCTCATCAAGTTCGCGCTTTTTACGCTGGCGGGGAGCCTGCTCATGCTCGCGGCGATTTTGGCCGCGCGCTATGCCGGCGGGGCCGAGAGCTTCCTCCTCCGGGACCTTCTCGCCGCGCGGGTGGAGGGGCCGGTGGCGGTGCTCGCCTTCCTCGCCTTCGCCCTTGCCTTCATGGTGAAGACCCCGCTTTTTCCCCTGCACGTCTGGCTCCCCGACTTTCACGCGGAGAACCACCCCTCGGGCTTCGCCGACGTGATGGGCACGCTCTATAAGGTGGGGGTTTACGGTTTCTTCCGCTTTGCCATCCCGCTTTTCCCCGCAGCCTTTGCCGCGCTGAAGCCGTATCTTCTGCTTCTTGCCGCCGTTACCGCGCTGGGTGGGGCCTGGATCGCCTACGCCCAGAAGGACTACAAGCGCCTACTCGCCTACGGGGCGCTTTCCCACATGGGGGTGGCCGCGCTCGGGCTCTTCTCGGGAACCGCGATCGGCGCGGTGGGGGCGATCTTCCTCCTGGCCGCGAGCGCGCTTTATACGGGAGGGCTCTTCCTCTTTGCGGGCTGGCTTCATGCGCGCTTTGGAACGCTCGAGCTCGCCCCTACCCACGGCCTCGCCAAGCACGCGCCGGCGCTTGCTGCCTTTGGCCTTTTCCTCTTTCTCGCCATGGTGGGCTTGCCGGGTCTTGCCGGTTTTCCGGGGGAGTTTTTGAGCGCGCTCGGGGCCTGGCAGGCAAGCCCCTTCTTTACCCTGGTGGCCTTCGCCGCGGTCATCGCCGCCGCCGCCTACGCCCTCACCGCCTACCAGCGGCTTTTCCACGGGCCGCCGGGGAAGGCGGTCGCCGACCTTTCCGGCGGGGAGTGGGTCTACGCCACCTTGGCTACGCTGGCCGTGGTCTTCCTCGGGGTGTACCCGAAGCTCTTAAGCGGCCCGATCCATGAGGCCGCAAAGGCCTTCGTCGCTGCGATCGGAGGTGGAAAGTGACCGCGCTCGTCGTGCTTTTCCTGACCGGCGCGCTGGCCGCGCTCGGGGGGCTTTGGGCCTCGCCCCGGGCGGTGAAAGAGGGGGTCCGGCTCGGGCTCTTGCTCGCGCTCGGGTTGCTACTCCTTGCGCCGGGCTCGAGCGCCTTCCTCGGACTCTTCGTCCTCGATAACTTGGCTCGCGCGGTAGGAATCGTCGCCGTGCTGGCGGCGCTTTTGGCGAGCCTCGTGGGAAGCCGCTACCTCGAGAAGACCGGCATCCGCGCCTTCGAGTACCACGCGCTCCTCGCCTTCTCTGCCATGGGCGCGCTGGCGATGGCCGCCACCCCCAACCTCGCGGTGATCCTGGTGGGGCTCGAGCTCCTCTCCCTGCCCCTTTACGCCCTCGCTGCCCTCCGCTACGACGCGAAAAGTGAGGAAGCCGCGCTCAAGTATTTCCTCCTGGGGGCGGTGGCGGCGGCGCTTTACTTCTACGGCCTCGTCCTCTACTTCGGCGCCACCGGGAGCTTCGCCGTGGGCGCGGTGGGTGAGGGCCCGCTCTTTGCCGCAGGCATGATCCTCCTACTCGCTGGGCTTTTCTTCAAGGCGGCGATGATCCCCTTCGGCTGGTGGGCCCCGGACGTCTACCAGGGCGCGCCCACCCCGGTCACCCTCTACATGGCCGCCGGGGTGAAGGCCGCCGCCTTCGCCGCGCTCCTTCGGGTGGTGGTGGGGGCTGGCTACGGCGGGGCCTGGATCGCGGTGCTCGCCCTCGTCGTACTTCTCACCGTGGTCTACGGCAACCTCGCCGCCCTCGCGCAGGCCGAGGCCAAGCGGCTCCTCGCCTACTCCTCGATCGCCCACGCCGGCTACCTCGCGCTCGCCCTCTTCGGGCCCGAGCCGGTGCCGGCGCTTGGGTACTACCTCCTCGCCTACGCCCTTTCCACCGGCCTCGCCTTCGCCGTGCTCGCCCAGCTGGACGAGGGGGAAGGCGTCGCCTTCGGCGCCGTCCAAGGGCTGATCCGAAAGAGCCCGATGCTCGCCGGGATGCTGCTCATCGCGCTCCTTTCCCTCGCGGGGATGCCTCCCTTAGTAGGTTTTTGGGGCAAGTACCTGGTCTTCGTGGAAGCCGCCCGCGCCGGGCAGTACGCCCTGCTCGTGATCGCGCTCCTCACCGCCGCGGTGGCCGCCTACTACTACCTGCGCCTCGCTGCCTTTGCCTTCTTCCTTCCGCCCGAGCGGGAGGAGGCGATCGAGGTGCGCCCCCTCGCTTCCTTCACCATGGGGCTCGTGGCTTTCTTCATCCTGGCGCTCGGGTTCTTCCCTGCCTGGGGTGTCCAGCTTTTATTCGGGAACGGGGCGCTGATGAGGTAGCCCCTTTGGTTCGGGATGAGGTTTCTCCCGGAGAGGGGACTCCCCTCCCCGCGAGAGCGGGGGCTCCGGCGCTCGGCGCCGTTGTAACGGTGTCGGGAAATAGGGGTTCCGGTTCGGAAGGTCAGGTTGCCTGTTTCGGTTCCCCGGGTTCCTCGATCGCGGCGGAGAAAAAGGCCCAAAAGAGTCCCAGCATGAGCCCGAGCGTGCCCGCGAGGGCGAGAATCAATAGCTTTCTCGGGGCCACCGGATCGGGGTTGGGGACTGCCCGCGCGAGCACGGCGGCGAAAGCCTTTTGAAGACCCGCAAGCTCGATTTTGAGGTCGGTTTGCTTTTGCTTTAGAGCGAGGTAGGCGTTTTGCGCGAGTTTGAGGTTCTCCTGAAGCTGGCTCGCTTCGAGCTCGGCCGCAGCCAGCCGCTCCCGGAGTTCTTCCGCCCGCCGTCTTTGCGTCTCATACTCCTGCTCGAGGGCGGCCCGTTCGGCCTCCAACCGCCGCAGCTCGGTGAATAGCTGGCTTGCTTGCCTGAGCAGTTCCTGGCTCACCGGGTTCAGGACCTCTTCCTCGAGCCGGAGGCCCTTTAGGGCCTCGAGGCCCACGGCGCTGGCCGCGGCCGCGCTCACCGGGTCGCCGACCACGCTTTTTTCGAGCCGGTAGCGTTCCGGGAGCCTGGCGAGCCGGTCCTGGAGCGCCCGGAGTTTGGCCTCGGTGGTGGCAAGCTCGGTGGGCAGGGTGCGCAGACGCAGGGCGATCGCTCCGAGCCTTTTTTCTACCTGGGCGAGCTCTTGCTTCCAGAGCTCGCGACGATCCTCTTTGCGGAAGGCTTCCCAAGCTGTTTGGGCTTCGCGGAAGGCTTGTTCTGCTTCAAGGAGTGGCTTTCCTAGCGCAAGCAGATTGGCCCTTAGCTGCGTAGCGGGAATTTGATTTACGCGTTCGACGGTCAATTCGGCCCAAAAGTTTGCTATTTCGGCTACCACTTGAGGTTCGCTTCCCCGGACCGTGAGTTCAATCGTCATCAGACTGTTGGGAGATTGGTTGCGTGTACGCGTGTTTACGTTAACCTTAAGCAGGTCTTTCAACTTGGCGGCGAGCTGCGGTTCATCTAGGTTCTTCCATGTAGGTGGAAGTGTGCCTTCTTCACGTAGCCGCTTGGTCAGCGCTAGCTGCATCTCCTGGGTGGAAAGCAGTACCTTGAGCGCTTCCGGGGAAAGGTTCTTCGCCGGTTGCAGTTCGATCTGTTTCTCGAGCCGGGCCCGCACCTGGATCGGGGCGACGGTCACCACGGCCCGGCTCTCGTAGACCGGCTTCGCGATTACAAAAGCGTAAAATCCGGCGATAAGCAGAGCGAATAGGGGGAAGGCGATCAGGTAGGTCCGTTTTCGCTTGAGGATCTCCCAGAGATCGCGCAGGGTTAGTTCATCGTCCATGTCTAGGGCCAAGTATAGCCGAGGGTGCGTCCGATTGGGGCGGGGGTACGTAGAGGCAGCGGGTCTCGGACTCAAGGGGGTCGCCGGTCTCGGCCCAGGCGCGGGCCCGGCTGCCCCAGCAGACGTCGCCGAACTCGCAGACCCGGCACTTTCCCTTTAGGTTCGAGCGGTCGCGGAGCCTCCTGAAAAGCTCGGAGTTTCGGTAGATCTCCAAGAGGGGCTTTTCCTTGATGTTCCCCGCCGAGAGCGCGAGGAAGCCCGAGGGATAGACCTCGCCGGTGGCCGAGACGAAAACAAAGCCGTAGCCGTCGTGCATGTGGACGCCGCGTTTGTTCTGCACCAGGGCGTGGTCCACTTCCCGGCTCTTCGCCCGTTGCTGGATCACCACCCGGCGGAAGTGGGGGGCCTCGGTGGTGCGGATATGGAGCTTGTGGGTCTTCGAGACCTGGTAGAGCCAGATCAAAACTTCCTCGTACTCCTCGGGGGAGAGCTGCTCGAGGAGTGCTCCCCGGCCTACCGGGACCAGGAAGAAGACCTCCCAGGCGGCGATCCCGAGGTCGCGGCCGAGGTCGGCGATCTTGGGAAGCTCGGGGCGGGTGGTCTTGGTGACGGTGGTGTTGATCTGGGTGGGAAGGCCGATGGAGCGGGCGTATCGGAGGGCGTCCACCGCGAGCTCGAAGGTGCCGGGGACGCCGCGGAAGGTGTCGTGGGTCTCGGGGGAGGCACCGTCGAGGCTCACCGCCATCATGTGCACCTCGAGCTCCTTAAAGCGATCGATCACCTCGTGGGTGAGGAGGGGGGTCACCGCCGGGGTGATCCCCACCTTGATCCCAAGCTCCCGGGCTTTTTCAAGGACGTCCCAAAGGTCGTGCCGCTTCAAAGGGTCGCCCCCGGTGGGGAGGAGGATGGGTTTGGGGCGGTAGGTGGCGAGCTCCTCGAGGAGGCGCATCGCGTCCTCGGTGGAAAGCTCGCCGGGCAGTGGCTCGGGCTCGGCGCTCGCCCGGCAGTGTTTGCAGGCGAGGTCGCAGGCGTGGGTCATCT
>JALSJG010000047.1 GCA_026989475.1 Thermaceae bacterium
CTCCTTCACCGCCGCCACCACCTCGGGGTGGGCGTGGCCCAGGATCATCGGCCCCCAGGAGAGGACGTAATCCACGAAGCGTCTCCCCTCCGCGTCCCAGACGTAGGGACCCTCGCCCCGAACCAGGAACCGGGGCACGCCGCCGACCGCGCCAAACGCCCGCACCGGGCTCGATACCCCGCCCGGAAGCAGCCGCTTGGCCTTCTCGAAGAGCTCCGCGTTCTTCACGGAAACGAGTTTACCCGCTCCACTCCCTACCCCCTAAACTGGACCTATGCTCTACACCCGCGATCGGCTCCTCGCCCTCGAGGACGAGACCCTCGCCCCCTACGCGATGCGGGCGAGCGAGACCCGGGGGCGGGAACACCCCGAGGAGGAGTCGGCCTTTCGCACCCCCTTCCAAAAAGACCGCGACCGGGTGATCCACACCACCGCCTTCCGCCGGCTCGAGTACAAGACCCAGGTCTTCGTCAACTACGAGGGCGACTACTACCGCACCCGCCTCACCCACACCCTCGAGGTCGCCCAGGTGGCCCGGAGCCTGGCCCGGGCCCTGGGCTTGAACGAGGACCTCGCCGAGACCGTGGCCCTGGCCCACGACCTCGGCCACCCCCCCTTCGGCCACGCGGGCGAGCGGGTCCTCTCCGAGCTCATGGCCGACCACGGCGGTTTCGACCATAACGCCCAGTCGCTCAGGATCGTCACCCACCTGGAAAAGCGCTACCCGGGCTTCCGGGGCCTGAACCTCACCTACGAGGTCCGCGAGGGGATCGCCAAGCACGAGACCGCCTACGACGTGCCCGATGCCGGTTTCGGGGAAGGGCGGCCCACCCTCGAGGCCCAGATCGTGAACCTCGCCGACGAGATCGCCTACAACGCCCACGACCTCGACGACGGGCTCCGGAGCGGGCTGCTACAGCCCGCCCACCTAACCCGGGTGCCTCTCCTGGTCGAGGTGGCGGACGCGGCGGGGATCGAGCTTCCCGCCCTCGACGAGTTCGCCCGGCGGGTGTTGGTGCGCGAGCTGCTCGGGGCGATGATCACCGACGTCATCCTCGCGACCCACGAAAACCTCGAGCGAAACCGGATCCAAAGCGTCGAGGACGTGCGCCGCTTCCCGGCGCCGCTCGCCGCCTACTCCCAGGAGATGTCGGAGAAGGTGGCCGAGCTCCGCCGCTTCCTCTACCAAAACCTCTACCGCCACTGGCGGATCCTCCGCCAGGTGGGCAAGGCCCGCCACGTGCTAAAGCGGCTCTTTTCCGCCTACGTCGAGATGCCCGAGATGCTTCCTCCTACCGTGCAGGAGGCCGCCGAGCTCGAGGGGCTCTACCGCGCGGTCTGCGACTACATCGCCGGGATGACCGACCGCTTCGCCCTCGACGAGTACGCCCGGCTCTTCGACCCTTACGGCCGCTGAGGCAGCCAGAGCGCCATCGCGCGCACCGGCACCCCGATCTCGAGGGGGCCCTCCTCGCTCGCCAGGCGGTAGATCCGCGGGCTCCCGCGCCTGAGCGCGTAGATCACGCCGTCGGGGCTGCCGGCGAGGTCCACGATCGCCCCCGCGTCCTCGTCCTCGGCGAGGGGAAGCGGGTAGCTTGCGAGCAGTTTGCCCTGGGGGCTGAGCACGCGCACCTTTTCCGAGTCGGCATCGTAGATCAACAGGTTTCCGGAAGCGTCGAGGCCGAGTCCGGAAAGTCTTCGGGGGGTGGGATCATCGGCCGAGACCGCAAGCACCAGTCGGTCCTTGTAGTTGCCCTCGGTATCGAGCCGCTGGATCTGGCGCGCGTCCAGGTCAAGGACGAAAACCTCCTTTCCGACCGCGATTTGCACCGCGTTCTGGAAGCTGCCCCGGCCGGGTCCACGTCCCCCGAAGCGCAGTTCCGCGCGCCCTTCCAGGGTCAGGCGGGTGATCGCCTGGGACTCGCTGTCCAGCACGTAAACCCGGTCGTTCTGGCCGCAGGCGATGGCGACCGGGTTAAAAAACTCGCCGAGCTTCAACCCGTAGGTACCGGTGGCGAGCACCTCCTCCCCCTCGGGGGAGAAGCGACGGATCATACCTCGTTGGTCGGTAAATTCAAAGTGTACCACCCAGAGGTAACCCTCCCGGTCCACCGCCAGGTCGTTCGCACCCTGACGGCCAAATGCCCGAACCGGAAGGCCTTTTTGATTGACCAGCCGGAGCTTCCCGCCGGGGGCTTCCACCGCCAGGGCCAGGAGATGATCCTGGGTGAGTTCGGGGGTTTCGGCGACCGGGAGATTCTTGAGGACCCTGATCACTTCCGTTAGATCGGGGCGACGGGCCGGGTCCTTTTCCAGCATCCGCATCACCAGGTCGTTGAGCAGGGGATGGAGCTTGGGGTTTTTCTGGATGGGCGGCACCGGGCGCTCGTGGATCTGTTTGCGCGCCACCTGTTCGAAATCCCCCTGGAAAGGGGCTTCGCCCACCAGGGCTTCGTAAAGCACGACCCCGAGGCTGTACACGTCGCTCTTTTCGTCCAGGGGCTGGCCCCTGGCTTGCTCGGGGCTCATGTAGGTGGGGGTGCCGATCCGGGCACCCACGGTGGTGAGCCGGGTGAACTCCTTGCCGGCTGCGATTCCGAAGTCCATGAGGCGTACGCCGGCTGGGTCGACGTCACCGTCTTTCAGGGCGTTGCGGTAGATCATGATGTTCCCGGGCTTGAGGTCCCGGTGTAAAAACCCCTGGTCGTGCATGTATTTGAGGGCTTCCGCTACCGATAGCAGCACCTTTCGCACCAGCTCGGGGTTTAAGCGGCGGTCGGCGATCAGCTGATCGAGGCTCGGGCCGTCGACCAGCTCCATGGCGATGAAGTGGGTGCGCCCCGCCTGGCCGTGCTCGTAGACCTTGATGATGTTGGGGTGGCGGAGTTTCTTGAGCACCTCGGCCTCCCGGTGCAGGCGCCTGAGAAACCGGGGCTCGCTCGCGTAGCGTTCCTGGGGGATCTTGAGCGCCGCCACCAGGCCGTCGGCCCGGCGCCGGGCACGGTACACGGTGGCCATCCCCCCGCTACCCAGCTTTCCCAGGATCTGGTAGCGCTCCTCCAAAGGTTCTTTTTCCGAAGGGGGCAGCAGCCGTTTTCGCCTGCGCCGCAAGGGAAGGCGGGGGAGGGTGCGCGTACGCGGGGGGGTGACCAAGCTTCCCAGGCCCAAAAGGGCGAGCCCAACGAGGCTGTAGGGACGACCGCCGAGTCCGGCCAGAAAGCCCACGTCGGCCAGGTACAGGAGTATTACGAAGCCGAGGAGCACCCCGGGCCCGAGCCGCAAAAGCAGCAGGAGGGTGAGCAGATAGAGGGCAAAGGCAAGGACGTGGGGTGCTTCCGGCATGGCTATTCCATTCTAGGATCGGTTTGGAAGGGCGGGACCCCACATGTGCGGGATGGTGCGCAACGGGTTCGCGGGCTTGCTAAACTAGCTCCTAAGTCATGCGCGCAGTATTGGCTATACCCGCGTTTCGCCGCTTTTTCATCGCCTCGTTGATCACGCAGGCCGGGGATCAGGTCCACCGCATCGCCCTCTTCGTACTCGTCTACGAACTCACGGGCAGCACCGCGATGGTGGCGGCGGTGCTTTCGGCGCAGCTTTTGGTCAACGTCTTCCTAAGCCCATTCCTGGCTGCCTGGGCGGAACATCGAGAACGGCGTGGGCTCTTCGTCGCCTCGCAGGTCGTTCAGGGAGTGCTGGTGCTGCTGATCGCGCTGGTGGGCACGAAGAGTCTTCTCTTGCTCTGGGTGCTTGTATTTGCGATCCATATCTTCCAGCGCCTCGAGTATCCCCTAATCGCCGCCATCACGCCCGAGCTCGTGCCGGAGGAGCGCCTCGACGAGGCGAACGGCCTGGTTTCCTTCACCCGGAGGTTCTCCGAGGTCGCGGTGGTGGGGCTAGCGGGCGTCTTGGTGGCGGCGGTTGGTCCGGTAGCGGCGTTTTACCTGAACGCGGCGAGCTTCTTTGTGACGGCCCTTTTGCTGCTGGGCCTCCCACGCATCCCGCCGCCGGCGGCGAAACGGGGAAGCTATCTCGAGGAAGTAAAGGAGGGCTTTTCCTTTTTGCTCACGCATCCGTTGCTCCGGCGGGTGGTCGGAGCGTTGTTCGTGGCAGCCTTGCTGGGTTCCGTGGAGAACGTGCTTGGAGTGGCGCTCGCCTTGGGCGTCTTGAAGGTGGGTTCCCAGGGATACGGCGCCATCGAGATGGCGCTGGCACTGGGGGCGGTGCTGGGGGCGGTCTGGGTGCCGCTCTGGACCCGTCGGATCGACCGGGAGCGGGTATTCGCCTACTCCTTCCTGCTCTTCGGGCTGGGCATCGCCTCGGTGGCGCTCTGGCCGGTTTTCCCCTGGGCGGTGGTGGCCTACTTCCTGAGCGGGCTTTTCAACCAGGGATTCCTGGTCCCGGTCCGGAGCCTCTTGCAACTTGAGACTCCCAAACAGCTGGTTACGCGTGTGTTTGGGGCGGTCGGCTCCGTAACCGGGACGGCCGTACTGCTTGGTGTCATGGGAGGGGGTGTGGTCGCCGACCTGATTGGAGTGCTCACCACCTACCTGCTGGCGGGAATGGGGGTGGCGCTGGTCGGCGTCTACCTGATTGTGTCCAAGCTAAAAAAACGTTTTATTCCCCCCCATTGAGCCAGCGGGCGGCCTCGAGGGCGTGGTAGGTGAGGATGAACTGGGCGCCGGCCCGGCGGATGCCGGTGAGGGTCTCGAGCACCACCCGCCGCTCGTCCAGCCAACCCCGCTCGGCGGCGGCCTTGATCATGCTGTACTCCCCGGAGACGAGGTAGGCGGCGACGGGTTTTTCGAAGTGCTCCTTGAGCAGGCGCACCAGGTCGAGGTAGGCGAGGGCGGGCTTCACCATCAACATGTCGGCGCCTTCGACGTCGTCAAGACGGGCTTCGCGGAGGGCGTCCCAGACCCCGGCGGCGGGGTCCATCTGGTAGCTTTTGCGGTCGCCGAAGGCGGGGGCGCTCTCGGCGGCGTCGCGAAAAGGGCCGTAGAGGGCGGAGGCGAACTTGACCGCGTAGGAGAGGATCGGTACGTGGGTGAGGCCGGCCTCGTCGAGGGCCCGTCGGATCGCCGCTACCTGGCCGTCCATCATCGCGCTCGGGGCGACCACGTCGGCCCCGGCCTTGGCCTGGCTCACCGCGGTCCGGCCGAGGAGCTCGAGGGT
>JALSJG010000048.1 GCA_026989475.1 Thermaceae bacterium
CTCGCCCTCCTGGAAGCCGAACGTCCGAGGGCGGTTTTCGTGGACTCGATTCAGACGATCGAAGCGGAAGGTGCTCCGGGCTCACTGGTCGCGGTCCGGAACGCGACCCAGGCCCTCACCCGCCTGGCCAAGGGTACCGGCAGCGTGGTGGTGCTCGTGGGCCACGTCACCAAGGAGGGCACGGTGGCCGGCCCCAAGACGATCGAGCACGTGGTGGACGCGACCCTCTATCTCGAGACCGCCGGGCTCTTTCGGGTGCTGAGGAGTCAGAAGAATCGCTTCGGTCCGGTGGGGGAGGTGGGGGTTTTCCGCATGGAGGAGCGGGGCCTCGTCGAGGTGCGAAACCCCTCCGAGGCCTTCCTCGCCGAGCGGCCGGTGGGCGTTCCGGGAAGCGTGGTGGGGATCGCCCTCGCCGGGGAGCGGCCGATGCTGCTCGAGGTGCAGGCCCTCGCCGCCCGCTCGCCGTATGCCGCCCCCAAGCGGGTGGTCCAGGGCCTCGATCCCCGGCGGGTGGACGTGGCGCTCGCGGTGGTGGAGCGAAGGCTCGGGCTCCGCCTCGGCCAGCTCGACGTCTACGTCAACCTCGCCGGAGGAATGCGGGTCGCCGATCCCGGGCTCGACCTCGCGGTGGTGCTCGCGGTGTATTCGGCGGTGGTGCAGCGGCCGCTCCCTGAGGACCTCGCGGTGGTAGGGGAGGTGGGGCTCGCCGGCGAGATCCGGAGCGTTCCCGCCCTGGAGCGGCGACTTTCCGAGGCAGAACGGGCCGGCTTTCCCCGGGTGCTCGCCCCGGGGCGGGTTAAAAGCATTGAGCAAGCGGTAGAAAGCGCACGGTTTAACGGTTAGGCTTGAACCATGCGGACCGCGGTTCAGGCGGCGACCCTCGCCGGGTTCGGCTATCTGGGTTACCGCCTGGGCCTTTGGCTTCTCGCCGAATACCAGGTTTCGCCGCTCAACGTCCTCTACCTCACCCTAGTAGGGCTGCTCACCGCGATCTTGGTGGGTCCGAGGCTCGCCTACCTGGTCGAGCGCGCGGTCCACGCCTGGCGGCGAATCCCCCCGGAGCTCCCCCTTGCGGTCGCCACCGGCAGTCTGATCGCCCTGATCGCAGCGGTGTTGCTTACCACCTTGCTCGCCCAGGTCCCGGGTTTTCGCTGGTACCACTCCCTCTTTCTAGCCCTGGTTTTGATTGCGGTCTTCTCCGCGGTGGCGGTGGCCAACCGGCACCTTTTTCGCCGGGCGGTGGCGGAAAGCGGCCCCCAGGGCGGGAAGCTCCTCGATACCTCGGTGCTGATCGACGGCCGGGTGGCCGAGGTGATGGAGCTCGGCTTCCTCGAGGGACCGGTTTTTGTACCGGACTTTGTTCTGAAAGAGCTGCAGGGTCTCGCCGATAGCGGCGATCCCCTTTCCCGGGCCAAGGGGCGGCGGGGGCTTGAGACCTTGGCGCGGCTCGGTGAGCTCGGGGTGCGGGTCCTCGACACCGGCCTTTCCGGGGAGGTGGACGACGCGCTCTTAAAGCTCGCCCGCGCCCGGGGCATGGCGATCGTCTCCAACGACTCCGCGCTCCTTTCCCTGGCCAAGGTCTACGGGGTCCCTGGGCTTTCGATCCACGCCCTGGCCCACGCGCTCAAGGCCCCCTACCAGCCGGGGCAGGCGATCCGGGTCAAGATCCAAAAGCCCGGCAAGGAGCCGGGCCAGGGGGTCGGCTACCTCGAGGACGGCACCATGGTGGTGGTCGAGCGGGCCGCCGACGACCGCGGCGAGTGGGTCGAGGCGGTGGTCACCCAGGTGATCCAGACCCAGCTCGGGAAGATGGTCTTCGCCCGCAAGCGCTAGGGGCATTGGGCCCCTACCCGGGCGGTATAATCCGCTGCGGCAAAAGGAGGTGGGCGTTGAAGCTCCACGAGTATCAAGCCAAGGAGATCCTCGCGAAATACGGGATCCCGGTTCCCCCGGGCAAGGTGGCCTTCACCCCGGAGGAGGCCCGTGAGATCGCCCGCCAGATCGGCAAGCGGGTGGTGATCAAGGCCCAGGTCCACGTCGGGGGCCGGGGCAAGGCGGGGGGCGTCAAGCTGGCGGACACCCCCGCCGAGGCCGAGGAGGTCGCGAAGAAGATCCTCGGCATGAACATCAAGGGTCTCACGGTCAAAAAGGTCCTGGTGGCCGAGGCTGCCGAGATCGCCAAGGAGTACTACGCCGGGTTGATCCTCGACCGCTCCTCGCAGCGGGTGGTGATGATGGTGAGCCGCGAGGGGGGCGTGGACATCGAGGAGGTAGCCCGGAAAAACCCCGAGGCGATCGTCAAGTACCCGATCGACCCCGATAAGGGCCTCCGCCCCTTTGAAGCGCGGCAGATCGTATTGGACGCGGGGCTTACTGGTAACCTCAACAAGCTCGCCGACGTGCTGGTCAAGCTCTACCAGGCCTACGTCGGGGTGGACGCTTTCCTCGCCGAGATCAACCCCCTCGTGGTCACCGAAAGCGGCGAGATCATCGCGGTCGACGCGAAGATCGACCTTGACGACAACGCGCTTTTCCGCCACCCCGACCTCGCCAAGCTCCGCGAGGTGGAGGCCGAGCACCCCCTCGAGATCGAGGCCCAGAACTACGGCTTCGCCTACGTCAAGCTAAGCGGCAACATCGGCATTTTGGGGAATGGCGCTGGGCTCGTGATGTACACCCTCGACCTCGTGAACCGGGTCGGCGGCAAGCCGGCGAACTTCCTCGATATCGGGGGCGGGGCTAAGGCCGAAGTGGTCTATAACGCCCTCAAGCTCCTATCCAAGGACCCCGACGTCAAAGGGATCTTTATCAACATCTTCGGCGGCATCACCCGCGCCGACGAGGTGGCGAAGGGCGTGATCCAGGCCCTCGAGGAAGGGATCGTTAAGGTTCCCGTGGTGATGCGGGTGGCCGGTACCGCGGAGGAAGAGGCGAAGAAGCTCCTCGAGGGCAAGCCGGTCTACATATACCCGACCTCGATCGAGGCCGCGAAGGCGATCGTCGCCATGGTGGAGGGCAAGAAATGATCCTGATCGACCGAAACACCCGCGTCCTGGTGCAGGGCATCACCGGCCGCGAGGGCTCCTTCCATACCCGCCAGATGCTTGACTACGGCACCAAGGTGGTGGCCGGCGTCACCCCGGGCAAGGGCGGCCAGGAGGTCCACGGGGTGCCGGTCTATAACTCGGTGAAGGAGGCCCTCAAAGAGCACGAGATCGACGCCTCGATCATCTTCGTGCCCGCCTTCGCCGCCGCCGACGCCGCGCTCGAGGCCGCCCACGCGGGGATCCCCTTGGTGGTGCTCATTACCGAGGGAATCCCCACCCTGGACATGGTCCAGGCGGTGAAGGAGATCAAGGACCTTGGCGTCCGCCTAATCGGCGGGAACTGCCCCGGGCTGATCTCGGCGGAGGAGTCGAAGATCGGCATCATGCCCGGCCATGTCTTCAAGCGGGGCAAGGTGGGGATCATCAGCCGCTCGGGCACCCTCACCTACGAGGCCGCCGCCGCCCTCTCGAACGCCGGGCTCGGCACCACCACCACGGTGGGGATCGGCGGCGACCCCATCATCGGCACTACTTTCAAGGACCTCCTGCCGCTTTTCAACGAGGACCCCGAGACCGAGGCGGTGGTGGTGATCGGCGAGATCGGCGGCTCCGACGAGGAGGAGGCTGCAGCCTGGATCAAGGAACACATGAAGAAGCCGGTGGTCGCCTTTATCTCCGGCCGCAGCGCTCCCAAGGGCAAGCGCATGGGCCACGCCGGCGCCATTATCATGGGGGACGTGGGCACCCCCGAGTCCAAGGTCAAGGCTTTCCAGGAGGCCGGCGTGCCGATTGCCGAGACCATCGACGAGATCGTGGAGCTGGTGAAAGAAGCGCTCGGTTAGTCCAGGCAGGGAAAACGGGGGCGGCCGAGGCCGCCCCCGTTTTACTTTTCCTCGAGCACTCGTTTGAGCGCCTGGTAGCGGTGTTTGATCGAGGGGTGGTCGTAGAGGAGCGCCTCGATCCAAGCGGGCGGGTCGGGATCTTCGAAGTTTTGCTGGGAAAGTACCAAAAAGCTCCGCTCGAAGGCATCGAGGTCGGGGACCAGCCGGATCGCGAAGCGGTCGGCGGCGTATTCCTGGGTCCGTACCAGGTGGTTCATCGCGAGCCGGCCCAGGACGAAGGCGAGCTGGGCGCCCAGATAGAAAAGGGGGAAGCGAAGAAGCGACGGCGTGCCCACCAGGACGTAGCCCGCGAGCAGCGCAAGGTAGTGCAAGGCCGCGAAGGCGAGGGGTCCCCGCTGGGTGTCCCGGTGCCGAACGTGCCTGAGCTCGTGGGCCACCACGAAGGAAAGCGCCTTCGGATCGAGCGCTTCGAGCAAGGTATCGGTGCAGACCACCTCGTAGCCGCCGACCTTAGCGATGACGGCGGCGTTCCCCCGGCTGGTCTTCTCTCCCGCGCGCAGGCGGTGGACGCCCCGGAACGGGACCCCGGCGCGCTCGAAAAGCGTCCGGATGCGGGCGGCGAGGGCTTCGTCCTCCAGCGGCTCGGCCCTGAACTCAAGGCGCAGAAGAAGGGGCTGGGGGGCGTAGAGCAGCCCGGCAAAGGCGGCGACCAAGGCAAGGAAGATTCCCGGCGCCGCCCCGGGCCAGGCCCGCATCACCGCGTAGGCCCCGCCGAAGAGCAGCGTCATCAGGGCGACCTGGACCGCGCCCTGCTTCAGCTGATCGAGCAGCCAGCCGGAGAAGGGCTGGCGGTTCGTGCCCAGCCGGAGCTCCACCCACCGGGAGAAGGAGTCCAGGGGGAGGTTGAAGAGCGTCAGTCCGAGGAAGAAGGCCAGGGCATAAAGCCAGGGTTTCCCCCGACGCGCTCGGCGAGCTTCGGGCCGAGCGGGGTGAGTATCCAGAGCACGACATAGAGCGCTACGAAGGCGAGCTGGAGCCCCATTCCAAGGGACCGCATCCGGGTCTACCAGCGGGCTTTCTTAAGGCCTTCCTCGCCAAGCTTCTCGTTGATCCGTTTGAGAAAGTCCATCACACCCCAAGATGGCGTTTCAAAAACGCTTCCGCCCGGCGGAAGAAGTCGAGCCGGTTTTCAAAGCGCACGAAACCGTGGCCCTCGTCGGGGTACTCGACGTACTCCACCGGCTTGCCCCGCTTT
>JALSJG010000049.1 GCA_026989475.1 Thermaceae bacterium
GCCTCGGTGTCGGTGGCCGCCAGGGCGAAACGGAGCGCGGCCTCGTCCTCCGCGCTCCAGCGCCCAAAAAGCCCCTGGTGGGGAAGCCGCCCGAGCGCCACCACCTCCCGCACCCGCATCCCCTCCGGGACCGGGCCGTTTTGGGGAAGGTAGGCAAGCAACCGCCCCCGCTCCCAGCTGGAGTAACGGGTAAGCGGCCGGTCCATGACCACGACCTCCCCCTCGTAGCGAAGCAGGCCAAGCAGGGCGAGGAGCAACGTGCTCTTCCCCGACCCGTTGGGACCAAGCAGCGCCACCCACTCCCCGGGACGCACCGCGAGCGTCACCCCGGAAAGCGCCATCCGGCGCCCGTAGCGCACCGTGAGCCCGCGGGCCCTAAGCACGCATCCTCCAAAGCAGGTACAGGAAGAAGGGGCCGCCGAGCAGGGTGGTCACCACCCCCACCGGGAGCTCGGCGGGGCGGACGAGGACCCGGGCCAGGGTATCGGCGAGCACCAGGAGGACCGCGCCGCCGAGGGCCGACGCGGGGAGCAGGTAGCGGTAGTCCCCGCCCCCCATCCGCCTGAGCGCGTGGGGCACCACGAGCCCCACGAACCCGATGATTCCCGCCTCGGCCACCGCCCCGGCGGTGGCCAGGGTGGCGGTGGCGATGAGCGCGAACTTGAGGAGGTCGAGGGGCAGCCCCAGCGTCCGCGCCACCCCCTCCCCGAGCTGCACCGCGTTCAAGACCCGGGCCATCCCCCAAAGCACCGGTAGCGAAAGCACGAGGTAGAGGGCGAGCCGCGCCACCTCCGGCCAGCCCACAAAGGCGAGGTTGCCCAGGGTGTAGGCGAAGACCGCCCGCACCCGGTCGGCGTCCTTCAGCATCAGGTAGGTGGTGAGCCCGGTCAGCACCGAGCCCACCACCACCCCGGCGAGGATCAGGTCCCGTGTGCGTCCCACGCCCCCGGCGAGGACGACCGCCAGGGTCACCGCGAAAAGCGCCCCCAAGAAGGCGGAGGCGGGCACGAAAAACCCCCCGTGGGACCCGATCCAGTGGGCGTACGCGGGGCTCAGGCTCCCCTCAAGGCTCAGCGCGAGCGCCACCCCGAAGGCGGCGCCGCTCGCGGTGCCCATCAGGTATGGATCGGCGAGGGGGTTTTTGAAAAGCCCCTGGTAGGCGGCCCCGGAAAGCCCGAGCGCGGCCCCCACCAGCGCCGCCCCCAGCACCCGGGGGAGCCGGATCGCATAGACCACCGGCGCCCGCTCGGCGAGCCCGGAAAGGACCTGGGAAGGCCCGAGCGCCACCGCCCCCACCGAAAGCCCCAGCAAGAGGGCGAGCGGCAAGAGGGCGAAAAGCCCGAGCCAAACCCAGGTCCGCCGCGACATCTACTTCAGGACCTCGGGGTGAATGCAGCGGATCAGGACCCGGAGCCCCTCCGCAACCCGCGGCCCCGGCCGGTGCACCACGTCGGTCTCGGCCTTTTTAAGCTCGCAGACCCGGCCTTTTCGCACCGCCTGGATCCGATCCCACCCTGGACGCTTCCTTAACGCCTCGAGGTTTACCCCGTGGGGCGCGTCGCCGAGAACGATCACCTCGGGGTTTTTCTCCACCACGAACTCGGGGCTGATCTTGGGAAAGAGGCCGAGCTCAGGGGGCACGATGTTCTTCCCCCGGGCCTTTTGAATCAGGACGCCGATGAAGGAGTCCGGCCCCACGGTGTAGGGGGTGGCGTCGATCTCGTAGTAGACGGTGGGCCGGGCCTTGGCCTTGGCGGCCTCGGACTCGAGCGCGTACACCTCGGACTGGATGCGGGCGACGAGCGCCTCCGCCTGGGCCTCCCGGTTCAGCAGGCGGCCGAGCTTGCGAGCGGTTTCGAAGATGTCCTCGTAGGTCTCGGTATTGACCGCGTAGACCGGGATCCCGGCCTTGGCCAGCCGGTCCACCAGCTTGCCATACTTCGAGGCGATCACGAGATCCGGCTCGAGGGAGACGATGAGCTCGACGTTGGGATCATAAAGCCCACCGGCCTTGGGGAGCTTTTGGACCGCCTCGGGCCAGTTCGAGTAGTTGTCGGTGGCCACGATCTTGTCGCAGGCCCCGAGGGCGCAGATCGTCTCGGTGGCCGAGGGCAGCATCACCACGATGCGCTTTGGCTCGGCGGGGATCGTGACCTTCCGGCCGAGGTCGTCGGTGACCACCAACGGGTAGCTCGTGGCAAGCGCGAGACCCAGAAGCCAGAGTGCCGCAAGGAACCGCTTGAACATACGTCCACCTCCTCCGTACCCGCGCGGCCGCCCCGGAGGTGGGGAAGGGAAACGCCCCACCGGGGAACGGCGGGGCGAAAAAGCCAAAGCGCTTTTTACCCCCGTTTCCCCTCTTCCGCGAGAGGTGCCCGGGGCGGGGACCCCAGGGCTCCCCTGGCAGGTATTCGGGCTTCCGGGCAACGACGCTGGGGTTCGACGGTTGGCCCGGTTACCGTTGCGGGACAGCGCCGGACTTTCACCGGACTTCCCCACTTTAAGCCTGGACTACGCGCCCAGGCACCAGGGGCCTCGATCAGGCGACCTCGCGCCCCCTAGCGGGGGACGCCCCCAGGTTACCCGAGCCCGGCCGGGGGGGCAAGCAGGCCCGGGGTACCCTTGACAAGGGTTTGGGGGTAAAATCAGAACGGGTAGAGAAAATGGAGGGTCGTGAGAAGCCGCTTTTGGTCTTCATTTACGGGGCTGCGTTTGGAGCTGCCCTAGCCACTATCGTAGCCGTGCTCCTCTTCGCGACCCGCCCCGACCGAACCCGGGTGCGCCTGCAACGCCAGCTCATCGAGGCGGAGCGCCCCCGGACGCTGGCCCCGATCCCGCTGGTGGACTCCGGCGGCCGGAAGGTCGTGCTCGACCCCCAAGGGCCCGCGCTCTACTACTTCCACCTGGAGGGGTGTTCTGCCTGCGCCCGCGCCGAGAAGGCGCTGGGCCGCTGGCTCGACCGGAAACCGGACGTGGCCCTGGTGGTGATCGCCCTTCCCCGGGACGGCGAGATCGGCCAGGAGCTCAAGGAAGCGATGCGCAAGGGCCCCTGGCGCAACCACCCCCGGGTCGAGATCTACTTCGACCCCAACCGCGAAACCCCGGGTAGCTGGGGGGTCAAGGCCTTCCCCCCCTTTCTGGCGGTGCGGGACCGCCGGGTCCTTGGACAGATCGAAGGCTTTCCGGAGGGGGATCTCTCCCTCGCGTCGTTGCTCGACCGGCTGGTGGAAACCCTCGATACCGGAGATGGGAAAGGAGGTGAGAAGGGATGAAGGCGGTGCGGCGTCTGGTACTTCTCTTCGTGGCGGTCGCCGTTTTGAGCCTGGTCTGGGCGACGAAGGCCACGCCCGGCCCAAAACCGCCGTCCGGGGACGCCGGCGTGGAGCCCCAGCGCGTCTGCCGCGAGACCTTCTACCCCCGATTCAGCTACTGCACCTCCACGAGCTGCCCGTGGGACTGGGGCTGCTGGGCGGACCCGTTTGAGCCGAACGGTCAAGAGTGGGGGTATTACACCGTCGTCGAGATCTGGCGGACCTGCTACTATGACTGCGTAACCGGCGAGCTTTATTTCTGCGACGAGGACTACGACGTGAGCACGACCTGGGCCGAGTGCGGCGGTTGCTGCTAGGCATGCTTCGGGTTCGCGAGGTATACCACCGCTACGCCGGAACCGTCGCGCTTCGGGGGGTGAACTTCGAAGCGGCGCGGGGGGTCGTCGGACTGCTCGGGCTGAACGGCGCGGGCAAGACGACCCTCCTGCGCCTGATCGCCACCACGCTGCGCTTGCAGCGGGGGCAGATCGAGATCGCGGGTCACCCGGTCGCGCGGGTCGAGATGGTACGACCGCTGCTCGGATACCTGCCGCAGCAGTTCGACTTCCTGAAAACGGCCACCCTCGCCGAAACCCTCGGCTTCCTCTCCCACCTCCGCGGCTACCGCGTGACCCAGAAGCGAATCGAGGCCGTACTCGAGCGGGTGGGGCTCGCCGAACGGGCGAACGCCCGCGTTGGCGAGCTCTCCGGCGGGATGATGCGGCGGCTCGGACTCGCCCAGGCGCTCGTCCACGATCCCCGGCTGCTGATCGTGGACGAGCCCTCGGCCGGGCTGGACCCCGAGGGCCGGGTGGAGATGCGCCGGATCCTCGCCGGTCTGGGCGAGGACCGGCTGGTGCTGATGTCCACCCACATCGCCGAGGACGTCATGGCCACGACCCGACAGCTGCTCGTGCTGCACCGGGGGAGGTTGCTCTACCAGGGGGACCTCGCTCCCTTCATTCGGCGGGCGTAGGGGGCGGTGTTCGAAGGACCGCCGCCGCCCGGCGAGCACCTGGTGACCCGCACCCTGGGGGACGGCCGGGTCCGCTACCTGGCCCGGGTCCCGGGCCCCGAAGCGCAGCCGGTTCCGGAGCCCAGCCTGGAAGACGCCTTCCTGTACCACGCCCTGGTAGCGCAGGGGGAGGCTTCGTGAGGGATTTCGTCTGGATGACGCGCCTGGCCCGGGGCTATTCCCCGCTCTGGCTGGGGCTTTTGGGCCTCGGCGGCTTCGTCGGTTTCAGCCTGGTCCGGCGGCTTCCCGGGTTCCCCACCCTCGGGGAGATGCTCTTCGAACTCGCCGGGCACCTCGTACACCCGCTCATCGCCCTGCCCTGGCTCTGGCTCCTCAGCCTCTTCCTGCGCCAGCCCTGGCGGGAAGCCCGGGGGGAGGTCGCCCAGCCCGCCCGGGTCCGGTTGGGGACGCGGGTCACCGCGCTGTTCTCGGTCGCCCTCACGCTCACCCTACTGCTGGCCGCGCTCGTCTACGCCCTCTTCCGCCTTAAAACCTACGGGGGCCCGGGTGCGGACTGGCCGCGAGCGGTCCTCGCGGTCCTCACGGCGGCCGGTTACCTGGCGGCGGCGGCGACCGTGGCCGCGGGGTGGCGGGGTCCCGGATGGCAAAATGCCCTCCTGGCCGGCACCTTCGTGGTCGCGGGCCTGGGCTTCGTGGACGCCGGCTGGTTACCCCTCACCGAAGACCGCCCCTGGCGGGCGCTCGCCTTTACCCTGCTGGGCGCGATCGCGCTCCTCGCCGGGCTGGCGCTGCCGTTTTGGGAGCGCACCTTCACCCCCTACGCGCGCGGCT
>JALSJG010000050.1 GCA_026989475.1 Thermaceae bacterium
GGAAACGGAGCGCGAGCCGCCAGTCGAGGTCGAGCCGGGCCGGGCTCGCGTTCAGCTCGACGATCACGCCGGCCTCCGCCGCCGCCTCGAGCACCGCCTCCCAGTCCGCCCGGGCCCCCTCGCGCCTCAAAAGCAGCCTCCCCGAAGGGTGCCCGAGGATCGCGAGGTAAGGGTTTTCGATCGCGTTAAGGAGCCTTTCGGTCTGCTCGGCCTCGGAGAGGTCGAGGTGGCTGTGCAGGCTCCCGATCACCAGATCGAAGCCAGCCAGGATCTCCTCGGGGTAGTCGAGGCTTCCGTCCTTCAGGATCTCGGACTCGATCCCCTTCAGGATGCGAAAGGGGGCGAGCTCGGCGTTTAACGCGTCGATCTCGGCCCACTGGCGGCGGAGCCTTTCCACCTCGAGCCCGCCGGCGTAGGCGGCGCTTCGGGAGTGGTCGGTGACGAGGAGGTAGCGATACCCCTCGGCGATCGCGGCCTCAGCCATGGCGCGGAGGGACTCCGCGCCATCGGAGTAGGTGGTGTGGACGTGGAGCAGGCCCACGAGGTCGTTCCGGGAAAGCGGCCGGGCGGGGGGATGAAGCCCGACGTGCTCGGGCTCGCGGAAGTAGGGGGGAACGTAGGGCCGGCCCAGGGCGGAAAAGACCGCCTCCTCGGAAGGGGACTCGGGAAGGGCCCCGAGCGCCTCGACAAAGGCCCGGCTCCCGGTGGCCCGGACGAGCACCGTGCCGAGGTTCTCCGCGCTGGCGAGGAAGACCTTGAGCGGCATCCCCTCGACCTCCCCGTGGATCACGCCGCCCTCCTCCCTCAAGGCGTGCACCCCGAGCGCCCCCATCACCGCCTGGGCCTCTCCCACCGCCACCAGGTCCACCCCGCCCACGGTCTCAAGCCCCCGCCGGAGGCTGCCCGCGAGCTGGGCCGGGATGCCGGCGGCCTCGAGATCGGCGAGGACGATCCCGGCCGCTTCAAGCCCCACCGAAAGCAGCACCCGCCGGGCGCTTTTGAGGGCGTAGCGGGCGGCGGCCACCGCTTTCTCGGCGCTCTTTTTGCCGAAACCGGGGAGCGCCGCGAGCCGGCCCGACTCCCCCGCCTCGATCAAGGCCTCGAGGCTCCCGATCCCCTCCTCCAAAAGGCGCCGGATCTTCTTGGGCCCGAGGCCCTGGACGGAAAAGAGCTCGAGCGCCCCCGGAGGCAGCCGCCCCTCGAGCTCTTCCAGGTAGGGAAACTCCCCGGTCTCGTAGATCTCGGAAAGCAACCGGGCGAGCGTGGTACCGATCCCCCGCACCCCGGAAAACCCCCGTTCGGCCAGGGCTTCAAGCGGCTCGGAGCTGGCCTCGAGCGCCCGGGCCGCCCGGCGGTAGGCGAGGACGCGAAACTCCCCTTCCCCGAGCACCTCCATCAAATCGGCGGCCCGCTTTAAGAGGGCGGCGAGCTCCTTTTTGTTCATAGCGGGTAGGATTCGGGCTTTCCGGCCTTAAAGACCACCGCCTCGGCGTAGCCCGCCTCCTTGAGCACGGCC
>JALSJG010000051.1 GCA_026989475.1 Thermaceae bacterium
AGGGTCGCGAAATAAAAGGGGAGCGCCCCCGCCTCCATCCGGGAGTCGGGGTCGTACCAGCGCGGCATCGGCCCGTGGTCGGTGAAGACGATCCCGGCGAGCCCCCGGGCCCGCGCCGCCTCCAGGTACGCCTCCGGCTCCCCCACCGCGTGCTTGCAAAGGGGGGTGTGGACGTGGGAGTCGTACACGTCCCCAAGCATACCGAACGGACGATCTAAGCCCGCGCAGTCCAGGGGTATAATTCCCTGTAATGGAAAGGGAGATCGTCGGCTATCTCGACCGCGGGGAACTACCCCTAAGCCAGGAGGAGGCCGAGCGGCTTTACCGGGCCATGGCAAAGGCACGGTTTTTCGACGAGAAGGCGGTGACCCTGCAGCGACAGGGGCGGCTCGGGGTCTACCCACCCCACCGCGGCCAGGAAGCTGCCCAGGTGGGGCTCGGGCTCGCCCTCGACCCCCGGGACTGGGTGGTGCCAAGCTACCGCGAAAACGCGCTCCTTTTGACGGTGGGGGTACCGATGCGGCAGCTCATCCTGCTATGGCGCACCCATCCCGAGGGCTGGCGCTTCCCGCCCGAGCTCAGGGTGTTAAACCCCTTCATTCCCATCGCCACCCAGATCCCCCAGGCGGCGGGCCTCGCCCTCGCCGCCCGTTACCAAGAGGAGCCCTGGGTGGTGGCCACCGCCATCGGCGACGGCGGCACCAGCGAGGGGGACTTCGCCGAGGGGCTCAACTTCGCCGCGGTCTTCGAGCTTCCCCTCGTAATCCTGGTTCAGAACAACGGCTACGCGATCAGCGTTCCCCGGGAGCGCCAGATGAAAAACCGCTACGTCGCTGAACGGGCGGAGGGATTCGGGATCCCCGCGGTGGTGGTGGACGGGAACGACGCGGTGGCGGTTTACCTCGAGGCCAGATGGGCGGTGGAACGAGCCCGGCGGGGCGAAGGGCCCACCCTGATCGAAGCCCTCACCTACCGGCTCGGCCCCCACACCACCTCCGACGATCCCCGCCGCTACCGCGACCCCGAGGAGGAAGCGCGGGCCCGCGAGCGGGACCCGCTACCGCGGCTCCGCCGTGCCCTGGAGGAGCGGGGATGGTGGGACGAGGCGAAGGAAGCGGAATGGACCCGGGCGCTCGAGGAGGAGCTCGCCCAGGCCCTCGAGGAAGCCGACGCCCTGCCGCCCCCGCGTCCCGAAGAGATCGTCGAGCACGTCTACGCCGAGCTCGGCCCCGACCAGCGGATGGTCTACGACGCCCTCAAGATGGGCAAGTCGCTGGAGGAAGCATGGCGCGGTCGCTGAACCAAATCGAGGCGATCCGGGAAGCGCTCGATCAGGCCCTCGCCACCGACCCCCGGGTACTGGTCTTCGGGGAGGACGTGGGTCGCATGGGCGGGGTCTTCCGGGCCACCGAGGGGTTGCAGGCGAAACACGGCGAGGACCGGGTCTTCGATACCCCGCTGGCGGAAAGCGCCATCGTGGGTACGGCGATCGGGCTCGCCATCGGGGGCCTGCGCCCGGTCGCCGAGATCCAGTTCGCCGGCTTCCTCTATCCCGCCCTCGATCAGATCCTCTCCCACCTGGGCCGCTGGCGGCACCGCTCCCGGGGCCGGTTCGGCCTGCCGGTGGTGATCCGGGCCCCCTACGGAGGCGGGGTGAAGAGCCCGGAACAGCACTCCGATAGCCCCGAGGCAATCCTTGCCCACACCCCCGGCGTCAAGGTGGTGATCCCCGCCTCCCCGGAACGCGCCAAGGGACTCCTCCTCGCCGCGATCGAGGACCCCGACCCGGTCTTTTTCCTGGAGCCCATCAAGCTTTACCGGCGTGTACGGGTGCCGGTACCGGAGGAGCCCTACACCCTCCCGCTGGGCCGGGCCCGGGTGGTACGGGAGGGGAACGACGCCACCGCGGTGGCCTACGGGGGCATGGTGGAAGTCACCCTCGAAGCGGCGGAAACACTCGCTTCGGAGGGGGTCTCCGTTGAGGTGCTCGACCTCGAAACCCTGGTACCCCTCGACACCGAAGCCTTGCGGGAATCGGTGGAGAAGACCGGCCGGGTGGTAATCGTCCATGAGGCAATGCGCACCGCGGGGTTCGGTGCCGAGATCGCAGCTCGCATCGCCGAGGTCGCCCTCGACGTCCTCGAGGCGCCACCGGTCCGGGTGGCCGGCTACGACGCTCCCTACCCCCCGTTCACCATGCTCGAGGATCACTACCGCCCCATCCCCGAGCGGGTCAAGGCCGCCCTGCGCTACGTGCTGGAGTACTGAAACCCGCCCATCCCGAGCGGTGGGGACCGGGATCCCCACGCAACGAAAATACCTCCATTCGCAGCCCGGGGCCCCCGAAGGCAAGCTCGCAAGGCCCTGTACGACCCTCGAGCACGTAGAGAGGAACCCTTCGTGGCGCACGGGGGCTTGGGAACGATACCGGACCCGCAACATCAGCCCCAGGGACCGAGAAGATCCGCAGGATACGGATCGCGCGTTCGCGGGCCTGCCCCTTCCGCCCGCAGCGACGCATTTTTTCGGGAAGCCGAAAAACCGCTTCCCCCGTTCGCACTCGCGAGATTTGGTAAGAGCCCATTCGGACGCCGTGCCCTCCTGGAGCGCGTAGCGGCCAGCTGCGGATTCGCGCCGGCAGGCGGTGGGGCCCCGGTCCCTACGCGGAGAGAGCAAGGCGCCACCCTACGCTCTTCCCAGCACCGCTTCGTTGCTTTCCTGCCGCAACCAGGTGGGAGGAGTCTCCCCGGAGTTGCCGGTGCGGGGTCATCCCCGCTACCCGCGGGGCTTCCGCGCCACCAGGGTGAGGATCGTATAGCGGGCGACCGGTTTTTCCTCCTGGTTGGTGACCACCACGTCCCAGGCCACGACGCCGGTCTGCTCGTCCCGGGGGGTCTTTCGCTTGACCGTAAGCCGGGCCCTCAGGGTGTCCCCGATCCCCACCGGCTCGAGAAAGCGAAGCTCCTCCAAGCCGTAATTGGCGAGCACCGGTCCCGGCGCCGGATCGACGAAGAGCCCGGCCGCCGCCGAGAGGACGAAGTAGCCGTGGGCTACCCGGCGGCCAAAGAGGCTCTCCTTGGCGGCGAGTTCGTCGGTGTGAGCATAGAAGTGGTCCCAGGAGAGGTTGGCGAAGGCGGTGATATCGGCCTCGGTGACGGTGCGGCGGTGGGTGGTGAGGGTCTCGCCCACCTCGAGCTCCTCGAAGTACTTGCGGAAGGGGTGGACCGCCGCCGGCCGCTCGGCCCCCTCGACGTGCTCGTCGAAGAGGGCCTGAAGCGTCGCGGGATCTCCCTGCACCGCCACCCGGTGGAGGTGGTGGGAAACGGCGAGCAACCCCCCGAGCTCCTCGCCGCCGCCGGCCCGCCCCGGGCCCCCGTGCTTCAAGACCGGAAGCGGCGAGCCGTGGCCGGTGGTACTCCTCGCGTCCCGCCGGTTCAGGAAGTGGATCCGGCCGTGGCGGGGGGCAAGCCCGGCGAAAAACGCCCGGG
>JALSJG010000052.1 GCA_026989475.1 Thermaceae bacterium
GATCAGCGAGGAGGGGGAGATCCTCTCCCGCTCCGACGCGGTCTGCCTCGGCTACTACAAGCGGCCCGAGGCCACCGCCGAGCTCCTCGAAGGGGGCTGGCTCCACTCGGGCGACGCCGGCTACCTCACCGAGGACGGCCACCTGGTGGTGATCGACCGGCTCTCCGACGTAATGCACACCGCCTCGGGGGAGATGTTCAGTCCCCAGTTCATCGAGAACAAGTTGAAGTTCTCCCCCTACATCAAGGAGGCGGTGGTCTTCGGCAACCAGCGCCCCTTCCTCACCGCCTTCCTCAACGTGGATCCCCAGACCGTGGGCAAGTGGGCCGAGGACCGGGGCCTCGCCTACACCACCTACATGGACCTCTCGCAAAAGCCCGAGGTGGCCGAGCTCATTAAAGGGGAGGTGGCCCGGGTAAACGAGGAGCTCAAAGCGCCCCTCCGGATCCGCCGCTTCGTGCTCCTTTATAAGCTCCTCGACGCCGACGACGACGAGCTCACCCGCACCGGCAAGGTGCGCCGCAAGTTCGTCCACGAAAAGTACGCCGGGTTGGTGGAGGCGATGTACCAGGGCAAGACCGGGGCCCGGGTACGCGCGGTCTTCAAGTACCAGGATGGCTCGGTGCAGGAGGTCGAGACCGAGGTGAAGATCCACGACCTTACCGATCTTCCCGAGCCGGTGGGGGAGGCGCGATGAGCTACTTTCTGCAGCTTCTCGTCTCCGGGCTGGTGGTGGGTTCGATCTACGCCCTCGCCGCGCTCGGGTTCGTGCTCATCTACAAGGCGAGCCGGGTGATCAACTTCGCCCACGGCCAGTTCATCGCCGTCGGCGCCTTCGCCGTGTACGCGCTTGCGGTCTACCTCCAGCTGAACGTCTGGCTCTCGTTCGGGATCGCGCTTTTCTTCACCGCGCTCATCGCTTACATAGTGGAAAAGCTCTTTTTGAAGCCGCTCGTCGGCCAGCCGATCATCAGCGTGATCATGGTGACGATCGGGCTCGCCTCGCTGCTCGACGGCCTGATCCACCTCACCCCCTTCGGCGGCGGCAACTTCTCGCTGCCGCGCTTCCTCCCGGAAGGCGGGGTGAGCTTTTTCGGGGTCTCGGTGAGCTACCCCCAGCTCCTCGCGGTGCTGCTCACCGCCCTCTTTTTGGCCGGGTTCGGCTGGTTCTTCCAGCGCTCCACCCTGGGGGCGGCGATGCGGGCGGTGGCCGACGACCAGATGGCGGCGATGAGCCTCGGGGTGAGCGTCGAGCACGTCTTCGCCCTGGCCTGGGCCGCCGCCGGGATCACCGCCGCCGCCGCCGGCTTCATCGTCGGCACCGTCTCCGGGATCAACCTCGAAAGTTTAGTGGCGATCGGGCTCAAGGTCTTTCCCGCGGTGATCCTCGGAGGGCTCGACTCGATCCCCGGGGCGGTGGTGGGCGGGATCATCGTCGGAGTGCTCGAAAACCTCGCCACCGGCTACCTGGACCCCTTGGTTCCCGGCGGGGGCACCGCCGAGGTCTTCCCCTTCGTGATCCTGCTTCTCGTGCTCTGGTTCAAGCCCCACGGGCTTTTCGGCACCGAGGAGATCGAGCGGGTCTAGGAGGGCGCGATGCGAAATCCTTGGGCGCAGACCGGCAACTACAGGACCGACTACCGCCAGGACACCGCGATCTTCGCCACCTACCTCGAGATGCTCTCGCTTTGGGCCTTCCTCGCGGTGCTCCTCGCGCTTCCCCTCTTCCTCTCCCGGCCCCAGATGTTCGTCCTCGACCTGATCCTCGTCTATGCCCTCGCGGTTCTCGGACTCAACATCACCACCGGCTACGCCGGGCTCATCAACATCGGCCAGGCGGCCTTCGTCGGGGTGGGGGCCTACACCGCCGCGCTGCTCGCCCCCTCGCTCCCCTTCTGGCTCACGGTTCCGATCGGAGGCCTCGCGGCGGCGGTGGCCGGGGGAATCGTGGGGATTCCCTCGCTCAGGATCAAGCACCTCTACCTCGCGATCGCCACCCTGGCCTTCCAGATCATCTTCGAGTGGACCGTGGGACACTCGACGATCTTGAAGCAGGGCGGGGCGATCCCCTTGCCCCGGGTGGAGTTTTGGGACTACCGGGTGGGTTACAAGAACCACTACTACTTCTGGTACTACGTGATCCTCCTCGTGGTGGTGGTGCTCGCCTTTGCCTTCCGGAACCTGCTAAGGACCCGCTTCGGACGGGCGCTGGTGGCGGTGCGCGACAACGACCGCGCCGCCGACGCGATGGGGATGCACCCCGGCCTCACCAAGATCTTCGCCTTCGCGCTCGGCGGGTTTTACGCCGGGGTGGCGGGGGCGCTTTATGCCTACCTTTCCCGGGCGGTGGTGATCGAGGACTACATGCTCCCGGTCTCGATCAAGTTTTTGGCGATGGCGATCGTGGGCGGGCTCGGCTCGTTGGTAGGGAGTTTCCTGGGCCCAGCCTTTCTGGTCTTGCTCGACCTAAACATGGAGGACCTCGCCAACTGGCTGAAAAGCCTCGGGCTTTCCTACGCGGGGGTGGACATCGCCTCCGCCATGCGGCCCCTGACCTTCGGTCTCGTGATCGTGCTCTTTTTGATCTTCGAGCCCCGGGGGCTTGCGAACGGGTGGCGGCTCGTCCGGAACTTTTTCCGGAACTGGCCGTTTAAGTACTAGGCAGAAAGGCCGCGCGGCCTTTTTGCGAAAGGGAGGTGGAGCATGCGGAAACTCGGAGTTCTGGTCTTCCTGGTCTTGAGCTTCGCTTTCGCTCAGAAGGTGCACCTGATGTGGTCGGGGGCGATCACCGGGCCGACCTCGGACGCGGGCAAGTATTACGCGCAGGGCGTCGAGGACTATTGCAAGTACGCGAACGAGGAAGGGCTCACCGGCGGACTCACGATCGTCTGCGAGACCCGCGACGACCAGTACAACAACGCCAACACCCAGCGGAACTTCGAGGAAGCCCTGGAGCGGGGCGACCCCGCCTTCCTCGGCTACTCCACCGGCGGTACCCTCCAGCTCAAGCCCCTGATCCAGGAGGTGGGCATGACCTACATTCCCGCCTCCTACCACATCGGCAACATCGACCCGCCGGATAGCGATTACCTCTTCCTGCCGATCGTCTCCTACTCCGAGCAGGTGATCGCGCTGCTCGAGCACATCGCCAAGGAGAAGCCCGGTGCCAAGGTGGCGCTGGCGGTGCACCCCTCGCCCTTCGGCCGGGCCCCGGTGCCCGACGCCAGGGAGGCAGCGAAGGAGCTCGGGATCGAGATCGTCGAGGTCCAGGAGATGGCCAAGGGACTCGACTACACCGCCACCTTAAAGCGCTTCGCCAATAAGGGCGTGGAGTACATCGTCTACCAGAACGTCGCCGGTCCGGTGGCGACGATGATCAAGGACGCGAGGAGGCTCGGGCTCAAGATCAAGCACGCGGCCGCCCACTACGCCGGCGGTCCCGACCTCCTCCGCCTCGCCGGCGACGCCGCCGAGGGCGTGATCTGGGTGACCTCCTACTACATGCCCTACGAGGATGCGCCCGGGGCGGCCTTCGTCAAGAAGCTCGGTGCGCGTTATAAGCGCCCGGCGGACACCGTCGAGAGCGTGCACTACCCCTCGGGGATGCTGGCGGCGGCGATCGCGATCGAGGCGATCAAGCGCGCCCACGCCGCCGGCAAGCCGGTGACCGGCGACGCCGGCCGGGAGGCGGTCTACGCCGAGATGCTGAGGCTCTCCTTCGACCCCGGGCTCGCGGTGGGTCCGGTGACCTATAGCGAGGAGGACCACGTCGGCGTGGACCACATGCGGGTTTTCGAGGCCAGGGGCGGCAGGTTCGTGCCCATTAGCAAGCCCTTCCAGTCGAAACTCTTCCGCAAGGTGCACTACGGAAAGTAATCCTTCCGGGGGCGCGGGGCGCTCCCCGCGCCCCTTTTACCGGGGGTGGCATGCGGGAACGTCCGGCTCGGCCTTTAGACCTCGGGCCCGTCGAGCTTGAGGTCAACAACATCGAGGTCGTCTACCACGACGTCATCCTGGTGCTCCGGGGGGTTTCGCTTAAAGTTCCGAAGGGCAAAATCACCGCGCTCTTAGGCCCGAACGGGGCAGGGAAGACCACCACCCTCCGGGCGATCTCGGGGCTTTTGAAGCCCGAGTACGGCAAGGTGACCGACGGAAGAATCGTCTACGAGGGGACGGACCTCGCCAACAAGGGGCCCGAGGAGATCGTCCGCCTGGGGATCGTGCAGGTGCCCGAGGGGCGCCACGTTTTCAAGCACCTTACGGTGGAGGAGAACCTCAAGGTCGGCTCCTACATCCACTACGGGAGAACGGCGCGGGAGGACCTCGAGCGCATCTACCACTACTTCCCAAGGCTCTACGAGCTAAGGAACAAGCTCGCCGGCTACACCTCGGGCGGCGAGCAGCAGATGCTCGCGATCGGCCGGGCGCTGATGGCCCGCCCCAAGCTTCTGCTCCTCGACGAGCCCTCGCTCGGGCTTGCCCCCCTTTTGGTGCGGGAGATCTTTGCGATCGTGCGAAAGATCAACGCCGAGGAGGGGGTCACCGTCTTGGTGGTGGAGCAAAACGCGAGGATCGCCCTCGCCACCGCCGACTACGGGTACATCATGGAGCAGGGGCGGATCGTGCTCGAGGGCGACGTTGCCTATCTTGAGCAAAACCCCGACGTACGCGAGTTCTACCTCGGGGTGGCGAAAACCGGGGGCCGCAAGTCCTACAGGGAGGTCAAGGCGTACAAGCGGCGCAAGCGGTTTATGTAGCCGGGGACGGGATTCGTTGACCCCAGCAAGGCCCCGTGCTACCTTGATCTGGGAGTCGGATCCCCCATCTCCGGCTTCCCGCCCGATCGGGGCGTAGCGCAGTCCGGCAGCGCGCCTGCTTTGGGGGCAGGATGTCGCAGGTTCAAATCCTGCCGCCCCGACCACGCGGGAGTAGCTCAGTTGGTAGAGCATCGGCCTTCCAAGCCGAGGGTCGCGGGTTCGAGTCCCGTCTCCCGCTCCAAGCTTGCGCCCGTAGCTCAGCGGATAGAGCAGCCGCCTTCTAAGCGGTAGGTCGGGGGTTCGAATCCTCCCGGGCGCGCCA
>JALSJG010000053.1 GCA_026989475.1 Thermaceae bacterium
CTCAAAAGCCCAAGGTTGCCCCCCTCCGGAAGCGTGAGCGCAAGGATCGCCCGGTTACCCACCGCGAAGACCGCAAGGTAACCGCTCTTTCCACGCACCACCAACTCATCGAACTCCCCCGTCTGCGCGGTCTGGGCAATCCGGCGTCCGAGTCCTAGGGCGGTCGCGGCCATCGCCGCCAGACGGCTCGCGGTATCCCCGGCACTCCCCACCGCCATCAAACCCGATCGCGGAACGAATCCCGGGCGCGTGGGTGCGAAGCCCGTCCGATACCTGCTCAGCCCGTGCTTGCTTGCGGTGCGAATGCCCGTCTTCCCTACACGCTTGCGATCTCGGTGCACGTCTCCCGCACGCGACGGGCTTGCATCGCTCCCCGTCGGCGTACCCAAAGATCACCACCTGACCGCCTCCTCGTCTCCGTCGGGCCTCCGGCCCAGGACCTATGCTTACTTGTGCGGAAAAGCACATGCACCCCCGGGTTGGAGGTGCGGTCCATAAACTAAGAGGTTATGATGAAGGGGTTCGCAGCTAACTTTTAAATGGAATTTGCAAGAACCCGCCCCGTGGATGCACCCACTCCTTCCGGCCGGAGCTCGCAGGGCAACACGGGCGCGAGAGCTAGGCGTACGTGATCCGGAAAAGCGCCTGACGAAGCGCGGCCAGGGCGTCGTCGGTGCGCCACTTGGCCTTCTCGCGCACGCCGGCGGGGTTCGAGATCGCCCGGAGCTCGGCCCAGGGAATCCCCCGCCAGATCGCCACCTGGGCCACCGCCGCCCCCTCCATGTTCTCCGCCGCCGCCCGCCAGGCGCGGGCCCGCTCGTAGGCCTCGGCGAGCGACTCGGAAACCTTGTCGGCGGTGAGGAGGGGTAGCGGCCTGAGCCCGAGCCGTTTCGAAAGCCAGCCGGTGTACCCGGGCTCGGCGGGAAACCGGTTGAAGTAGCGGCGACCCGATCGTACGAGCGCGGGAAAACCGAGCGGCTCCATTCCCCGCCGGGTGCCGAGGTCGGCTTGGATCTCCTCGGAGGCGAGCACCAGGTCGCCGGGCCGGAGGCCGGTTCCGGGGTAGGCGCCGGCGATCCCCACGAGCAGCACGCGCCGCACCGCGGGCTCGGTTTCGAGGAAGGCGGAAAGGGTCATGGCGGCGTTGACCTTGCCGACGCCGAGCTCGAGCCAGGTCCAGCCCTCCCCCCGGAGACCGCGGCGGCCGTGGAAGCGAAAGGCCTCGGCGTCCTGGTTCAGGAAGTAAGCGCCCTCGAAGGCAGTCGCACTCAGGTAGAGGTCCACTTCGGCCTCCCCTCCTCGTCGAGCTCGGGGTAGGGCTCGCCTTTGGCCCTGAGCTCCCGGGCGAGCTCGGGGTAAAGCCACTCGAAGAGCACCCTTTGGTAGGTCTCGGGGTCGAGCCGGGGGCGGTCGTACATCCCGGCGGCGAGCCGCTGGCGCTGGGCCTCGAAGAGGATCACCGCGGCGGCGACGCTCACGTTCAGGCTCTGGGCCATGCCCAACATGGGGATGACGAGGCTCCCGTCGGCGAGGCGCGCCGCCTCCTCGCTCACCCCCCACTTCTCGCTGCCCAGGAGAATCGCCACCGGGCGGGTGTAGTCCACCTCGCGGAAGTCCACCGCCTCCCGGGAAAGCCGGGTGGCGTAGACGGAAAAACCCCGGTCTTTGAGGTGTTGAATCGCGGTCTCGACGTCGGGGTGCACCCGAAGGTAGACCCAGCGCTCGGTTCCGGCGGCGGTGTGGTGGTGGGTGGGCACGCCCCCGGTGGGGTGCACCGCGTGGGCCTCGAAAACCCCCACCGCGTCCGCGCTCCGGAGGATCGCCGAGAAGTTATGGGGCTTGGAGACGTTCTCAAGCAAAACGGTGAGGTCGGGCTGGCGGCGGGAAAGCACCTCCTTGACGCGGGAAAGACGCGCGGGGGTCGGCATCGCGACCGATTCTAACCGGAGGAATGTCCTGGATCGGAGGCGCTGGTTCGAGACGAGGGGGAAGCAATGAGGCGTCTTTGGATTTTTTCAGCCTGGTGGCGCTCCTTGCCGCGCGCGCCCCCGAGTTCCAGATCGCAAAGCCGACGATTTCGAGCGATACCCCGTGGGCGCCCTCCTTCCCACGGTGAACCCCAGGGCTTACCGGCTTTGGTTCGCCCAGGCAGAGCGGCACTACGGTATCGCCTACGTCGCGGAGGCGGTGGGCCCGGACGGGTCGCGGCGGTGGCTTGCCACCCTGATCACCGGCGCGGAAGGCTGGAAAAACTACCGCGTCGAGGCGGTCTTTAAGACCGAGGACGACCAGGGGTGGGTTTTCGGCAACCTCAACGGCAACGGCACCCACGCCTACGTGCTCGAGGTCTATGGCCAGACCGCCCGGGCGAAGAGGCAGATCCACCGCGACCCCACCGTGGTCGCCCGACGGGAGAGCTCGGGACCGAAGCACGACGGAGGCTGGCACCGGCTGGTCGCCGAGTGCCGCGAGGACGGCTTCCGGGTGGCGGTGGACGGCGGGGTCTTCGCCGACGGCCGAGACGCCGATCCGGCCTTCTCCCGGGGCGGCTTCGGCTTGCAGGCGAGCCGCTTCGGTCGGCGTTTTTGGATCAGCGCGTGGAACTTCGTCCCCCTTGACGCAAGCGCTCGATAAGGGGGCGGATGCGCCCCGCCTTGAGCTTGAGCGCGGTCTTGTTGACCACCAGCCGGGCGCTGCTTTTGAGGATGACCTCGCGCTCTTCAAGCCCTGCCTTTTTCAGGGTGGTGCCGGTCTCCACCACGTCCACCACCGCGTCGGCAAGGCCCACCAAGGCGGCGAGCTCGACGTTGCCGTGCAACTTGATCACGTCGGCGGAAAGGCCTTTTTGCTCAAGCCAAAGCTCGGCGATCCGGGGGTACTTGCTGGCGAGCCGCCGGATCGGGCCCTGGTCCCCGGGCTGTCGGATCAGGCTCACCCGGCAAGCGCCGAAGCCCAGGTCCACCGGCTCGTAGAGCTCCCGCCCGGCCTCGACCAGGTTGTCCTTGCCCACCACCCCGAGGTCGGCGATGCCGAGGTCCACGTAGGTGGGGACGTCGGCGTTCCGGAGGAGCAAGAGGGCGAGGTCGCCCTTTTTAAAAAACATCGCCCGCTCGTCGTCGGGGGCGGGGAGGTCGAGGCCGGCTCCGCGCAGGGTGGCGAGGGCCTCGGCCAAAAGGCGCCCTTTCGGCAGGGCCACGGTGAGGCCGTAGCCCTTCACGGCTCCACCTCCTGGGTGCCCCCCGGGAGGACGACAAAGCGCGCCCCCACCGCCCGGGCTTCTTCCCGCATTTCCGCCTCGTCCCGCGCGTGGGCGAGGAGGGCGACCTTGCCCTCGGCGCGGAGGCGGCGGGCGAGCTCGGGGCTTGAGGCAAGGTAGCGGTCCTCCCGCCGGCGGAAAGCCTTGCCGGCGGCCTCAAGGAGGCGCTCGAGCCCCAGCGCGAACCCGGCGGCGAAGGGCACCATCGCCCCGTCGTACCGGCCGCCCCCAAGGAGGGGAAACCCCAGCGACGGGGCAAAGGCGCGGAAGGTCAGGCCGGAGTAGTAGTCGTAGCGCCGGGCCATTCCCAGGTCGAAGGCGAGCCGGACCCCGGGGGGGAGCTGGGCGAGCACCGCCTCGAGCCACTCGAGGTCGAGCTTCGCCCGCTCCGAAAGGGCATACTGGCGGGCCTCGGCGAGGATCTCCCGGCCACCGTAGAGGTCGGGGAGGGCGAGCACCGCCTCCCGCACCCGGCCGCCCACGCCGTAGGCGTCGAGCAGCTCGGCGAGCTCGGGGACCGCCTTCTTATCCACCGCCCGCCGCAGGCGCTCGGTGGCCTCCTGGGGAAGCCGAGCGGCCTCCAGGGTGTCGCGGACGAAGGAGGGGAGGCCGAGCTCGAGCACCGCGTCCTTGACCCCGGCGAGCTCGAGGGCGCTCCAGGCGAGCTCAAGCAGCTCGGCGTCGGCCGCCGGGGAGGAGACCCCCACGAGTTCCACCCCCACCTGGACGAACTCCCGAAGCCGCCCGAGCTCGCTCGGCGCCTCCCTAAGCCAAAGCGGCCCGGCGTAGCGAAACCGGGCCGGCCCCGCGGGCAGCCCCTCGGGGAGCAGGGCGCGGATCAAGGCGGTGGTGAACTCGCTCCGGAGCATGAGCACGTCTCCGGTCTTGTCCACCAGCTTGAAGGCGCGATCGGCGTGGGGGTGGGCGGGGTCGAAGGGCTCGAGGGCGGAGAGCTCCACCGGCTCGTAACCCCAGGCGGCGAAGAGGTCGGAAAGCCGCCGGACGCACGTCTCCCGCGCACGCGCCTCGTCCCCGAGGTAGGTGCGGGTGCCCTCGGGCCTCACGGGGAAAAGTATACGGGGAGGGTCTCCGCCCACCGGAGCCCCGCGGGGGCGATCGCGGCCCGCACCGCGTGCACCCGCACCCCTTCCCGCGCCGCCCGGGAAAGGGCTTCGGCGAAGCGGGGGTCGAAGGGGCAGGGGCGAAACGCCCGGCCCCGGGGGTGGAGGACGGCGAAGAGCAAAACGCCGCCGGCGCCCGCGAGCCCCTCGAGGTGACGCACCGCCCGGTCGCTGGGGGCGTCGGGGAAGCAGGCCACCTCCCCCTCGACGTGGGTCGCGGACTTCATCTCCAAGGGCACCGCCCGGCCCCCGACCTCCACCAGGGCGTCAAAGCGGCTCTCCCCCACCCGGGGCTGGGCCCTCAGGTAGCGGTAGCCAAGGCGGTCGAGGAGGGCGGGAAGGGCCCGCTCGGCGTAGCCCGAGTCGAGGAGGACCCAGTCGGCCCCGTCCCGGGCCAGGAGGACCCGCCCGGCGGTGCGGGGACTCGTTTTAGGCAGGTAGCGGAGAGGGGTCCCCGGGCGGAGGAAGCGAAGCCGCCCGGAGTTTGGCAGGTGAAGCCGGATCGCCCCTTCTTCCCCCTCGGCCCGGACCACGAAGCGGTTTTCCCGCTCCAAAAAGCGCGCCGGCCGGGTGGGGGGGAAGGCGCCGTCGGGTTCCATGCGTGCTATCCGCCGAGCAGGGGCTGCCAGCGCTCCTTCAGGTAGCCCT
>JALSJG010000054.1 GCA_026989475.1 Thermaceae bacterium
CGGTTATAGAGCACGATCCCGACCACCGCCCCCCGGCCCTTTAGCGCCTCCAGCTGGGCGTCGTTTAGGTGGCGGTTTTCCGGGCCTCCGGCGAGGGGGCGGTAGTTCGCGTGGGAAACCAGCACCGGGCCGGGGAAGGCTCCGAGTGCCTCGAAGAAGGCCGCTTCCGAAAGGTGGGCAAGATCAAGGGCGATCCCCGCCTCCGCCATGGCCGCGAGCAGCTCGTGCCCGGCGGGGGAGAGCCCCGCGCTCCCGCCGGTGCCCCCGGCGTAGCGGGTGTCCTTCCAGGCGGGGCCGAGGAGGCGCACGCCCGCCTGGCGCCAGAAGGCGACCTCCTCCGGCCGCCTCACCGGTTCCGCCCCCTCCATCAAAAGGACCAGGCCGGGTACGCGGTCTTCCTTCCAGGCGGCGAGGTGGGTCTCGAGCTCCCCGCGGCTTTCGATGAGCCGCAGGTAGCCCGCTTCCTGCCAACGGCGGTAGAGGTCAAGCTGAGCGAGCGCCGCCCGGTGAGCCTCCCCCGGGCTTTCGTACTTGGCGGGGTCGACGAAGAGGGTGGCGAAGACCACCGCGACCCCGGCGTCCTTGAGCTCGGGGAGGGAGACGCTCGGCGTGTAGGGGGTCTTTTGCCTGGTTCGGAGTACGTCCAGGGGCAGCGTGAGGTCCCAGCCGTGCTCGATGACGTTGTAGGCGAGGTCGAGGTGGGCGTCGACGAGCGGCGTGTTCACGCCGTCAGCCTACCGCGCAAGGCGGACCAAGAGCGCGAGGAGACGGGCCTCGGGATCGGCGCCGGTTTTGACCGCGAGCTCGGTCTCTAGAAGCAGGGAGAGCGCGCGCTCAATACGGCTTTTGCCCAGCCTGCGGTGGGCGGAATGCAGCCGCCGGGCGGAAAAGGGCGCGACCCCGAGGGCGCGGGCGATTTCCTCCTCGCGCGCCCGGGGGTGGGCCTCGAGGAAAAACCCCAGTTCGCTCAGCCGGGCATAATGCCAGGAGAGGGCGCCGAGGATCTTGAGCGGGGGCTCGCCCCGTGCGAGGAGGGCGCGGGCGATGCCGAGGGCCTCCCCGGGTTCGCGGCGGGCCAGGGGGTCGAGCAGATCGAAAGCGCTCGCCGCCGCCGGCCAGCCGAGGAGGGGCGCCACCCGCTCGGGCGTGAGCGGGGGCGGAAGGAGGGCGAGCTTTTCCACCTCCCGCACCAGCCCCTCGGTGTCGGCCTCGCTCTCGGCGAGGAGGTGGACCACCGCCGCCGGGGCCTTGAGCCCGCCGGCCTTGAGCAGGTTCTGCACGAAGACGACGCGCTCCCGAAACCGCGGGGTGGGTAAGTTTCGCACCTCCCCCCGGTTTTTGTAAAAGCGCGTTCGCCCGGATGGGGCTTTGGGGTCATAGAGGAGGAGATCGGGGCCCTTCGCCGCCCGGTCCAGGGGGTCCTTGATCGCCTTCCAGCCGGTCTCGTCGAGCTCGGAGAGGTCGAGGATGCCCCCTTCCTCGCCGAAGAGGCCCGGCTGGGAGAGGGCCGCGACCGATTCTGGGCGGGCCGGGAGGAAACGTGGAGGAAGGCCCCGGAGCCGGGCCTCTTTCTTCGCTTCCTGGCGGGCGAGGTAGGGATCGCCGGTGAACGCGATCAGCATCGCCTCAGGCTATAAGATAGGCCGGGATGCCGCTGGGCATTGAGCGGGCCGATTCCGAGGTGGGGCATTTCTTGGCCGAGGTCGAGGCCGACGGGGTGGCTCGCTTTCTCAACTATGACGAGGCCTACCTGAGGATCGTCGGGCGCCCTCCCCCCGAGCGGGTTCGTCTTGCCGATTACCACGTTCACGACCCGAACTTGGTTAGGGAAGGCTTGTCGCGGCTTTTTCAGGGGAAGGCGCTGACGCTTCGGATTCGGGAGAACCGGCGGCGCTTGCTCTTTTCCCTCTTCCCGATGGAGGGTAAGCCCCTGCGCGTGGCGGGGACGGTCGTGGACGTGACCGAGGGCCACCGACTGGAGGTGCTGCAGCGGGCGGCGGAGCTGCTTCGGGGGATGACCCCGGCGGAGGCGCTGGAGTGGCTCGTGGGGCTGATCGCGGCGGAGCTTGAAGGGATCAAGGTGGAACCCGCCCGGATGCCCCCGGCCGAGGATCGCCGGGAGCTCGCCCGGGGCCGGCTTTTGAAAAAGGACGGAGGCTGGCTCTTCCCGGTTGGGAGCGACGCGCTTTGGATCTTTGGCCGGGAGCTCGCAGAGGAGGAAAAGCGTTTTTTAGAGCGGCTCGCCCGGGTGGTTCGCCTGGCGGAGGAGTACCGCCGGGCGGTGCAGGTGGCCCGCCGCCGGGAGGAGGCCTACCTGCAGCTGCTCTCGATGGCCTCGAACCTCGAGGCCGAGCGCGAGCCCGAGCGGGTCATCGAGCTTACGCTTGAGTTCTTGCTCTCGCTCACCGGGATGGAGGCGGGGGTCTTCGCCCGGCTTCACGGGCGAAGGCTCCGCCCCGAGCTGGTGGTGGGCAAGCTCGCGGGTCGGGTGCTCGAGGACTACGAGCGGCTCCGGCCCCCGGTGCTCCGCCGCGCGGTTAAGGCGGCCTTCCGCCTTCGCCGGGTGGTGGAAGAGCTGGCCTCGGTGAAGGAAACCCTAGGCGGGGTGGAGGTACGGGCGGTGGTGGTGGCGCCGATCTGGGTCTCGGGCCGGCCTTACGGCGCGATCGAGCTCTTTCGCTCCGAGGCCTGGGGGCTTTCCGACGAGGAGCGGGAGATCTTCGCGTTGGCGGTGCGAAGGCTCGCGCGGACGCTGGAGCGGGCGGCCTACCTAGAGGAGCTCGAGCGCACCCGTGAGGCGATTCTAAAAAGTTTCGGCCGGATCCTGGAGCACCGGGACCTGGAGACCCGGGGCCACACCGAGCGGGTGGTGCGGCTTGTTGAGTTTTTGGGACGGCGCTTCGGCTTTCGCGGCAAGAGACTGGAAGCGCTCCGCTGGGGGGCTTACCTCCACGACATCGGGAAGCTCGCGATCCCCGACGCGGTGCTTTTAAAACCCGAGGCCCTCGACGAACGGGAGTGGGCGGTGATGAAAAGCCATCCGGTGGTGGCGGTGGAGATGCTCGAGCCCCTCGGATTCCTGCCGGAGATCACCCTGAACGTGGTGCGCCACCACCACGAGCGTTGGGACGGGCGCGGCTACCCCGACGGGCTCGCCGGCGAGGCCATTCCCTTGGAGGCCCGCCTCTTTGCGGTGGCGGATGTGTTCGACGCGCTGGTGAACCCGCGTCCCTACAAGCCTGCCTGGCCCCTGGATCGGGCGGCCGAGGAGCTTGAGCGCGAGGCCGGGCGGGGTCTGGACCCCCGGGCGGTCCGGGTTTTCCTGGACGCGCTCGGGGCCCGGGAGGTGCCCTTACCCTACCGGTGATGACCGCTTACTCGGAAAGCCGGGCCATCCACGCGCGGAAGAGTTCCGGGTGGTCGGGCCAGGCCCGGGCGGTGTAGAGGTTTCGGTCCACCACCAAGGGTTGGTCGAGGAAGGTGGCGCCGGCGAGCTCGACGTCGGGTTTGAGCGCGGGGTAGGCGGTGACCGTACGGCCCTTGAGCACCCCGGCCGCGGCCAGGATGAGCGCGGCGTGGCAGATCCCGGCCACCGGCTTTTCGGTTTCGAAGAAATGGTGCACGAGCTCGAGGGCGCCGGGCTCGTTCCGGATCCACTCGGGGGCCCGGCCGCCCGGGAGGTAGAGGGCGTCGTGCTCGGCGGGGTTGACCTCGGAGAAGGCTGCGGTCGCCTCCACCCGGTAGCCGGCCTTTTCGGTGTAGGTACCGAATCCCGGCTCGAAGTCGTGGACCACCGTCTTGACCACGCCCTTTTTCGGCGCGGCCAGGGTGACCTCGAACCCGGCCTCGAGGAAACGTTGCAGCGGGTACATGACCTCGAGGGCTTCCCCCGCGTCTCCGGTAAGCATAAGGACCTTCTTCATTGCCGACCTCCTTTCCCGGTCCTCCCCAGTCTACCCCGGACTCAGAAGGCGGGCATGCCGGTGACCTCCCGCCCCAGGATCAGGGTGTGGATGTCGTGGGTGCCCTCGTAGGTGTAGACGGTCTCGAGGTTCAAGAGGTGGCGGATCGCGTGGTACTCGAGGGTGATTCCATTCGCCCCCAGGATATCCCGGGCCATGCGGGCGGCCTTGAGCGCGGCGTAGGTGTTGTCCCTTTTGGCCAGCGAGACCTGGGTAGGGTGGAGCCGCCCCTTGTCTTTGAGCCGGGCGAGCCGCCAGGCCAGAAGGAGCCCCTTGGTGTGCTCGGCCAGCATCCAGGCGAGCTTTTCCTGGACGAGTTGCTTTTTCGCGATCGGCTCGCCGAAGGTCTTGCGGGAAAGGGCGAAGTCGCGGGCCTCCTCGTAGACCGATTCGAGCGCGCCTAAGACCCCCCAGGCAATCCCGTAGCGGGCCTGAGTGAGGCAGGAAAGCGGGGGCTTTAAGCCTTCGGCCTTTGGCAAGCGGAGGGAATCGGGTACCCGCACCTCCTCGAGCACGAGCTCCGAGGTCACGCTCGCCCGGAGGCTCATCTTCGACTTGATCTCCGGCGCCTTGAACCCGGGGGTATCGGTGGGCACGATGAAGCCGCGGATCACCTCCTCCTCGTCCTTGGCCCAGACGATGGCGATGTCGGCGATGGCGCCGTTCGTGATCCACATCTTGGTGCCGTTCAGGATCCAGTGGTCGCCGACTTTTTTCGCCCGGGTCTTCATGTTCCCGCCGGGGTCGGAGCCGCCGTCGGGCTCGGTGAGGCCGAAGGCGCCCACCATCTCGCCGGAAGCGAGCTTCGGCAGAAACTCCCGCTTTTGCTCCTCGGAGCCGTAGGCGAAGATCGGATACATGACCAGCGCGCCCTGGACGCTCGCGAAGCTTCTAAGGCCGGAGTCGATGCGCTCGAGCTCGTACATGATCAACCCGTAAGCGGCGTTCGATACCCCGGCGGCGCCGTACTCCTCCGGCAGGTTCGCGCCCAAAAACCCCATCTCGCCGAACTTTTGGATCA
>JALSJG010000055.1 GCA_026989475.1 Thermaceae bacterium
TCCAGTAGAGGAGGAGCAGCGGCACGCTGACCAGGGCCAGGTTGATCACGTCCACCGTGGGGGTGATCAGGGCGGCGAGGGCGATCACCGCCACCACCGCGATCCGCCAGTTCCGGGCGAGGAAGCTCGAGGTGAGGATCCCGAGCCGGGCCAGGAAGTAGGCGAGCACCGGCATCTCAAAGAGGAGCCCCATCACCGCCATGTAGGTGAGGATCTGCCCGATGTAGCGCCCGATCGAGATCTGCGGCGTGACCACATCGCCCAGAAAGCCGAGGAGGAAGGGTACGGCGAAGGGCAGGAGCACGTAGTAGGCGAACGCCACCCCGAGGCCGAAGGAGAACCCGGCGATCAGGATGAAGGGGCCCGCGAGCCGGCGCTCGTGGGGATAGAGGCCGGGGGCGACGAAGGCCCAGAGCTGGTAGACGATGAAGGGCAGGGCCAGCACCAGCCCACCGAAGACCGCCACCCGAAGCGCGGTGATGAAGGGCTCGGTGATGTCGAGGACGATCAGGTTGACCTGGACCCCGTTTTGCTTGGCGGCCCGGTCCAGCGGGGCTTTCAGCCAGGCGAGGAGCGGCACCCGGAAGGTGTAGGCGACGCCCGAGCCCAGGGCCCAAAAGAGGAGGGCCTTTAAGATCCGGGCGCGGAGCTCCTCCAGGTGTTCGACGAGGGGGGCTTCCTTCAACTCCCCCCCGCGTTCGGGCTCGGCCACGCGGGGCTAGCCCTCCTTCGCGCCCGAGGCCTTCTCCTCGGGCTTCTTTTCAGGGCGCTCCTCGATCACCGCTTCCAGCTCCTCCTTGATCTCCGAGGCCCCCTTCTTGAACTCCCGGATCGACTGCCCCAGGCTTCGCCCGAGCTCCGGGAGCTTCTTAGGCCCGAAAAGGAGGAGCGCGATCACCAGGATGACGAGGATTTCCGGCATACCCAGGTTCATTCCCTTACCTCCGCTTTTTCAGCATACCGCCCCCGCCGGCGCCAGACCCAGCCCTCGAGGATCCGCTGCTTGCCCCGGGCGATCGCGAGGGCCCCCGCGGGGACGTTTTGGTTGATGGCACTGCCCCCGGCGACGAAGCCCTCGTCGCCGATCTCGACGGGGGCGATGAGCACCGCGTTGGAGCCGACGAAAGCGCGGCGGCCGATCTTGGTTTTGTGCTTTTTCTCGCCGTCGTAGTTGGCGGTGATCACCCCGGCTCCGATGTTCGTCCCCTCGCCCACTTCGGCGTCGCCGAGGTAGGCGAGGTGCCCGGCCTTGACCCCGCGCCCGAGCCGGGAGTTCTTGACCTCGACGAAGTTGCCCACGAAGGCGCCCTCCTCGAGCACCGCCCCGGGCCGTAGCCGGGCGAAGGGGCCGGCGACCGCCCCGGGCGCAAGATGCGCCCCTTCGAGCACCGAGTGGGGCCGGACCTCGGCCCCGGGGGCGATTGTGGAGTCGGCGAGGATGCTATAGGCGCCGATCCGGGCGCCCTCGCCGATCTTCGTCTTGCCCTTTAGGACCACCCCGGGCTCGAGCACCACGTCGGGGGCGAGGGCGACGTCGGGCTCGAGGTAGATCGTCTCGGGCAGGTGCATCCGCACCCCCTTCCGCATCCAGCGCCCCCTCAGCTCCGCGAGCATCGCCTCCTCGAGCGTGGCGAGCTGGGCCAGGTCGTTGGCGCCGAGGAGCTCGCTCGGGTCCTCGGCGGCCACCGCCACCACCGGCAGCCCGGCCTCGAGGTAGAGGGCGACCAGGTCGGGGAGGTAGTACTCCCCCTGGGCGTTATCGTTTTTCACCTTGGGGAGGAGGTTCCAGACCTCGGGGTCGAAGGCGTAGACCCCGGAGTTCACCTCGCGGATTTCCCGCTCGGCGGGGCTTGCGTCCTTTTCCTCCACGATCCGGACCACCCGGCCGTCCGGCCCCCGCACCACCCGGCCGTAGCCGGTGGGGTCTTTGAGCTCGAGGGTGAGCATCGCCATGCCCCGCCCGCCGGCTGCTTCCAGGGCCCCTACCAGGGCGCGGATCGTCTCGGGCCGGAGCCTCGGGGTATCCCCGCTCGTCACCACCACCGCGCCCCGGAACTCGGCGAGCACCGGCGCCGCCTGGGCCAGGGCGTGGGCGGTGCCGAGGGGCGCTTCTTGGTGGGCGAAGATCACTCCGGCATCCGCGAGCGCGGCCTTCACCGCCTCGGCCCCGTGGCCGACCACCACCACCACCCGTTCGGCCCCGCTTCCCTTGGCCGCCGCCACCGGGTAGGCGAGCATCGGCCGCCCGAGCAAGGGATGCAGCACCTTGGGGGTCTTCGAGCGCATCCGCTTGCCCTGGCCCGCCGCCAGGATCACCACCGCGTGCTTCATGCCTTCCTCCGGTACCTAAGGAGCATGTACCCCGAGAGCAGGATAAGGGGGAACGAGACGAGCTGGGTGGCGGTGAGCAGCCCGATCCCGAGCTCGGGGTTTTCGTAGACCTTTACCCAAAGCGGGTTCAGCCGGAAGGGCTCCTCGATGAGCGATCGCAGCAGGCTGTACCAGAAGACGAACTGCCAAAAGACGTACCCCGGGGGCTTTTTCGCCTTGAGCCAGGAGTAGGAGGCAACGAGCAGGATCACCCCCACCAGGGCCCCGTAGAGCTGGGTGAGGTGTACCGGTCCGCGCACCACCTCCCCGGGGCAGTAGCCGAAGGCGAGCGCTCCGGTGGCGGTGCAGATCCCGGGAAAGCCCTGCGCCCACTCGGGCCAGGTATAGCCGAGGGGCAGGGTGGTGAGCCGGCCCACGGTGTCGGAGCCGTTCATCAGGTTGCCGATCCGCCCCGCGATCACCCCGAGGGCGATGCCCGGCACGGCGGCGTCGAGGTAGTCCCAAAGGGGGATCCGCTCCCGCCGGTAAAAGTAGAGAAAGGCGAAAAGCCCCCCGAGGATCGCGCCGTGGAAGGAAAGCCCCCCTTCCCAGATGGAAAGCGCCCGAATGGGGTTTGGAGCGAACTCCGGCCAGCTCGTGAGCACGTAAACCACCCGGGCGCCAACGACCCCGGCCACCACCGCCCAGAAGGCCGCGCGGGAAAACGGCTCAGGGTCGTGGCCGCGGGCTTTGACGATGCGCTCGGCAATGTGGTAGCCGAGGAAGATCGCGAGGGTCAAAAGCAGGCCGTACCAGCGGATGGTGAGGGGGCCGATTTGGATGAAGATCGGGTCCATGGTCGCTCCCAGCTAGCTTATCCGGCTGTAGAAGTAGGCGCCGGCGGCGGCGTGCAGCAAGAGCCGCAAGAAGATCCCGAGGAAAAGGCCAAGGGCCCCGCCCACTCCGGCCCGAAGGGCGGCATCGCCGCTCCGTCCGGAAGCGAGTTCGAAAAGCACCGCCCCCGCGAAGGGGCCGAGCAACATCCCTAGAGGTCCGAGAAAGATCGTCCCCACGAGGGCGCCGAGGACCGCTCCCCAAATCCCCGCCCTTCGGGCGCCAAAGCGCCGGGCGCCGAGGGCGAGGGCGAGGTTGTCGGCGACGAGGGCGAGGACCAAGAGCAGGAGAAACACGACCCACTCGCCGGCGCCAAGCTCGGTAAAGCCCAAAAGCGCTTGGTGCAAAACCCCGCCGGCGGCCAGGACAAAGGTCGCCGGGAAGAGGGGGACGAAGGTGAGCGCCAGGGTGGCCAAGAAAGCCAGGAGAAAAAGCCCGTCGGCGAGGGTCTGCACCGACCAAGAGCCTAGAAAGCCGGGCGGTGAGAAGGAAAAGAAGCGCCCCCGGCGCCCCGACGGCGCCCGGCCCAGACCGCTTAGGGCTGCTCCCTTCCGGGCCTGACCCGGTTCACGGCGGGCCGCCGCGTCGGACCGGGGGCAAAGACGAGTTTAGCAAACAGAGCGGGCGTTTCCTAGTAAGCTTAGGGCGACGTGCCGGCGCTCCTTGCCAAGAATCTAGGTAAACGCTACGGCCGCCGCTGGGTCCTCACCCGGGTGGCGTTCGCGGTGGAAGCGGGGGAGGTCTACGCCCTGGCGGGGCCGAACGGCTCCGGCAAGACGACGATCATCCGGCTGGTCACCGGCCTCGCCTTCCCGAGCGCCGGGGAGGTCCGGCTTCTCGGCGAGAACGTCCACGAGGCGGGCTGGCGGGCGCGGCGGCACCTGGGGGCGGTGGTCGAGGCCCCCGCGGCCTTCTATCCCCACCTCACCGGCCGGCAAAACCTCGAGCGCATGGCCTGGATGAGCGGTCTCAAGGACCCCACTGCCCGCATCCGGGAGGTGCTCCACCGGCTCGAGCTCCTCGCGGTCGCCGACCAGAAGGTGGGGAGCTACTCCCTCGGCCAGCGCCAGCGACTCGGCATCGCCGCCGCCATCCTCGCCCGGCCCCGCGTCCTGGTCCTCGACGAGCCCACGAGCGGCCTCGACCCCGACGGCATCCAGAAGGTTCACGAGCTCCTCGCCGAGGAGGCGCGCGGGGGGGTGGCGGTGCTCGTCTCCACCCACCACCTGCGGGAGATCAGCGCCTACGCGAACCGGGTGGGCATCTTGAGCGTCGGGCGGCTGGTGGACGAGGTCGCGCTTCGCCCCGACCGGCCCCGCTACCGGGTCTTGGTCTCGGAACCCGAGCGCGCGGTGGCGCTTTTGAAGACGGTACCGGGACTCGCGGGGGTCAAGCTGCGGGGGGACGAGGTGCTTTTTGAGGGCGATCCGGAGCAGGCGGTGTTCCCCCTGGCTCGGGCGGGGATCGCGGTCCGCGAGCTTACGCGGGACCACTTCGACCTCTACGCCTATTACCGGGAGCGGGTGAGCGGTGTTTAGGTTCTACCTTTGGGAGCTCGAAAAGCTCTTCTTCCTGAAGCCGGTGCGGATCGGCCTGGCGGCGGCCTTCCTCCTTCCGGTGATCTGGTCCCTGGCGCCTGGGCTCGAGCGCGTGTACGGGCTGGTCCTGGTCTCCGGCTGGCAGGTGCCCGCGCTCAGCCTGCTCGCCGGCATGGAGTTCCTCTTTCCCTTCCTGGTG